>NZ_JAKNRV010000001.1:0-63306 GCF_023072625.1 Pseudomonas emilianonis | reverse complement strand
TTTGGTGGCGGGAAGTTCAAGGTCGAAAAAAGGCGGTCGGGCAAGCAAGCATTACCGTCGTCATCCCTGTCGAAGGCCGGAAAAAAAGCAGGAAAACCCTGCTGTGCGGCCCAAGACTAGCGCCGCTGCCGGACTTTTTTATCCACAGCGGCGACACCATCTACGCCGACGGCCCGGTGCCGGCGCAACTGACCACCGAGGGCGGGCGCATTTGGCGCAACATCACCACCGAGGCCAAGAGCAAAGTCGCTGAAACCCTCGATGAGTATCGCGGCAATTACCGCTACAACCTGCTGGATGAAAACGTGCGCCGCTTCAACGCCGAAGTGCCGCAGATCTGGCAGTGGGACGACCACGAGGTGGTGAACAACTGGTCGCCGAGCAAGCCGCTCGATGAGCGCTACCAGACCCGGGACATCAACACCCTGGTCGGTCATGCGCGTCAGGCCTGGCTGGAATATTCGCCCATGCGTCGACAAAGCGCCGACGGCGGCGGGCGGATTTATCGCAAGCTCAGTTACGGGCCGCTGCTGGATGTGTTCGTGCTCGACATGCGCAGCTATCGCGGGCCCAACGATGACAACCTGGGCGGCGCAAAACCCTTCCTCGGCCGAGAGCAACTGGACTGGCTCAAGCGCGAACTCAAAGCCTCCCAGGCCCAATGGAAAGTGATCGCCGCCGACATGCCCATCGGCCTCGGCGTGCCTGACGGCGAAGTCAGCCCGGGCGTGCCGCGCTGGGAAGCGATCGCCAACAACGACCCCGGCCCGGCCCAGGGCCGCGAATTGGAAATCGCCGAGCTGCTCGGGTTTCTGCGCGCGCAGCAGGTGCGCAACCATGTGTGGTTGACGGCGGATGTGCATTACTGCGCGGCGCATCACTACCACCCCGATCGTGCAGCGTTTCAGGACTTCGAGCCGTTCTGGGAGTTTGTCGCGGGGCCGCTGAATGCGGGGAGCTTCGGGCCCAATCCGCTGGATAAAACCTTTGGCCCGCAGGTGGTGTTCGAAAAAGCACCGCCTGCGCAGAACACGTCGCCGTTTGCCGGGTTCCAGTTTTTTGGCGAAGTGCAGATCGATGGGCAGACGGCAGAATTGACGGTGATGCTGCGCGATCTGGATGGGGTTTCAGTGTTCGAGCAAAAGCTGCAACCGGTCTGATTTGGAAAGCAGCCAACACTAATTTGGAAAGCAGTCAAAACTGATTTGGAATGCAGTCAAAACTGATTTGGAAAGCAGTCAAAACTGATTTGGAATGCAGTCAAAAACTGATTTGGAATGCAGTCAAAACTGTGGGAGGGGGCTTGCCCCCGATGGCGGTGGGTCAGTAACCCATGAATTGACTGATACACCGCCATCGGGGGCAAGTCGAACCGTCGCACCGCCCCTCCCACATGGGTTCTTCAGTGTTTGCAGGATCTCAGTAGACATCCCGGCGATAGCGGCCCTGTTCGATCAAACGCTCCACCGTCTCGCTGCCCAGCACCTCATGCAGCACCTGATCCACCCCCGCAGCCATCCCCTGCAAACTGCCACACACGTAGATCGCCGCACCGTCCGCCAGCCATCGCCGCAACACGTCCGCCGATTCGCGCAGGCGATCCTGTACGTAGATCTTTTCCTCCTGGTCGCGGGAAAACGCCAGGTCCAGCAGCGCCAGGTCACCGCTGGCCAACCAGCCTTGCAGTTCGTCCTGGCACAGGTAGTCGTGGGCGATTGTGCGTTCGCCGAACAGCAGCCAATTGCGCTGCTGGCCATCGGCAATGCGCGCCTTGAGCAAGCTGCGCAAACCGGCCAGGCCAGTGCCGTTGCCCAGCAGGATCAACGGCGCAGGTGCGTCCGGCAGGTGGAAAGCACTGTTGCGGCGCAAGCGCAGGGTGATGCTTGAGCCGAGGGCCGCGTGTTCGGTCAGCCAGCCCGAGCCCAGGCCGAGTGTGCCGTCTGGATGACGTTCCTGGCGCACGATCAACTCCAGCACGCCGTCGCTGGGAATCGAGGCGATCGAGTATTCGCGCATGCCCAGGGGCGCCAGCGCGTTCACCAGCGCCTGGGCATGCAAGCCCACCAGATGGGCGCGGTTGTCCGGCAGTTGGCGGGTGGCCAGGGCCTGGTCGAGGGTGTGGGCCAGGCCGTCGATCAGCACGCTTTCGCGGCTGGCCAAGCCCAGGCCCTCGAGGAACTGCGTAATGGCCCCGGTGCTGTTGCGCGGCAGGATTTCCACCAGGTCGCCGGCCGTCCAGCTTTGCCCTGACGGCGCGCTCAGCGCCAGCAGGTACACAGCCGAACCGACACTGCCAGGATTGAGCAAGGTGCGTTGGTTCAAGCTGCAGTTTTCATACTGTGCGCTCGGCCACGCCGCTGTCGGCGCATGCCCGGTGAGTTGGCCCAGCTGTTGTTGCCAGTGCAGCAGGGCGTCGGTGTCGCCGCTGTCGACTTCCACGGGGGCGAACAATGGGTTGCCGCCCTGGTGGGTCAGCCAGAAATGCAGGCGCCGGGCAAAGCCGCAGAAGTGCGTGTACTGGCGATCGCCGAGGGCCAGTACCGAGTAGTTCAAGCCCTTGAGGGACAGGTCCTGGCCGAGCACGCTGCGCTCGAAGCCTCGGGCGCTGTCGGGCGCTTCGCCGTCGCCGAAGGTGCTGACCACGAACAGCGCATTTTCTGACTGGCGCAGTTGGTCCTGGCTGACGCTGCCCAGCGGCTGCACGTTGACCGGCAAGCCGGCCGCCTGCAATTGCCCGGCGGTCTGCCAGGCCAGTTGTTCGGCAAAACCGCTCTGGCTGGCAAAGCCGATCAGCCACGCCGGCGCGTGACTGTGATTGGCGCTGAGGCTCTCGCGGGCATTGCGTACCTGACGCTTTTTACGGCGGCGGTCGAGGTACAGCAACCAGCCGGTGATGAAGAACAGCGGCATGAGCAGCGAGCTGACGGTGAGGATGATCCGCCCCACCAGGCCGAAGTAACTGCCGGTGTGCAGTGCATAAATGCTGGTCAGCAATTGAGCCTTGAGGCTTTTGCTGGCGTAGCGGTCGTGGGATTTCACCTCCCCGGTCGCAGGGTCCAGGTTGATCTGGTTCAGCGCGCGGTCGTGGGGCGAATCTTTCAGCAGGTAAAACACCGTGGCCGGCTGCCCGGCGACCGCTGGCATGCGGATGTTGTAGGCGCTCAAGCCTGGGCCGGCGCTGCTGTAGATGCTGCTCCAGATCGCCTCGTAGTTGGCCACCGGCGCCGGGCCTTGCGGCGGCGGGCCGCGTTTGCGCATCCGTTCGTTCTGCGGGGCGTCGGACAGCAGCTTGGTAAGACCCCGGTTGTACCATTCGTAGGACCAGGACAGGCCGGTCAGCGCCGCCAACAGATAGAACAACAGGCACCAGGTGCCGAACACCGAGTGCAGGTCCCAATTGAAACTGCGGCCCTTTTTGCGCCAGTCCAGGGTCAGCCATGCGCGCCAGCTCGCCACCTGGCGCGGCCAGCGCAGGTACAAGCCGGAGAGACAGAAGAACAGCAGGATCAGCGTGCAGGCCCCGGTGATTTGCCGGCCGGTGTCGCCCATCGCGAGGAAGCGGTGCAGTTGCAGGATAAACCCGAATACGTCCTGGCCGACGGCGTCGCCCATGTAGTCGCCGGTGTAGGGATCGAAGTAACGCATCTGGCCGCGCCGTTCACCCGGCGGCGGGGTGAAGAACACGCGCGCGGCGCTGCCGCTGTCGGTTTCCACCCAGAGCATCGACACGGTTTTGCCTTCGCTGGCTTCGAGCTTGCGCACCAGCTCGGCGGGCGGCAGTACCCCGGCCTCGCGTTTTTCCACGCTCAGTACGCTGGGGTTGAGCGCACGCAATAGTTCATCCTGGAACGACACCGCCGCCCCGGTAATCCCCATCAAGGCCAGCACCAGCCCGGCAGTGATGCCGAAGAACCAGTGCAACTGGAACAGGGTTTTCTTCAACACGTCGGACCGCCTCGCTCATCTGGGTATCTGTAGCACGGCGCGCATTATGCCGTGGGTTGTCGAGAAACTTTGTTGTTTAGCACGCAAAAGCCCCACGCATCCGATGCGTGGGGCTTTGGTTTCTGGTTGACCGCTTAGAAGTGGAAGCTGGTGGTCAACAGTGCGGTGCGCCCGGCCGCCTGGTTGGCGAAGTGGGTCGAGAAGGCCTTGTCGTAGTAGGTCTTGTCGGTCAGGTTCTGCACGTTCAGTTGCAGATCGACGTTCTTGGTCAGCTTGTAGCTGGCCATGGCGTCGTAGCGGGTGTAGGACGGTACATACACGGTGTTGCCGACATCGCCGTAGACCTCGTCGACATAGAACGCACCGCCGCCGATGGTCAGTTTCGAAGTGATGTCATAGGTGGTCCACAGGCTGAAGGAGTTCTTCGGCGTATTGGGCATTTGGTTGCCCTCGTTGGAACCGGCGCTGACCACCCCGTTGCGCCCGTTGCGACCGGCTTTGACCAGTTCGCTGTCGAGGTAGCTGTAGCCGGCGAACACTTGCCATTGATCCGTGAGCTTGCCGCTGGCCGAGAGTTCGATGCCGTCGACTTGGGATTCGCCGGCGTTCTGGTAGGTCAGGGCATCGACCAGAATGCGCGTGTTCTTCTTCTCGGTGCGGAATACCGCAGCTGTCAGCGAAAGGCGGTTGTGGAACAGATCCCACTTGGTGCCCAGCTCGTAGTTGACGGTCTCTTCCGGTTGCAGGTCGCTGGTGGCAGCGCCGGCAGACAGTGGGTTGCCGTCGGAGCCTTCACCCACCAGGCCACCGGCCGGGGTTGCCGAGGTGGCGTAGGACGCATAGATGCTGGCGTTCTCCACAGGTTTCCAGACCAGGCCGCCCTGCCAGTTGAAGAATTGGCTGTCTTCCTTGATCTTGGTGCGCCCGGCGGTGGCGTTGGTGTTGGCCACGGTGTCGAAGGTGTCGTAGCGCAGGCCGACGTTCAGCAGCCATTTCGGGTCCAGTTCGATGGTGTCGAACACGTAGGCGCCGCGGCTGGTGGCTTTGGTGTTGGTGCCGTTGTAGTTGCGCGCGATGCTGCCGGTCCAGGCGTCGTCCGGGTTCGGGTTGCTCAGCGAGGTGCATTGGCCGCCCAGGCTGCCTTTGGCCACGGTGCAGACCGGGTTGGCGTTGGGGCTGATGGTGTAGCTGCTGACTCGGGTTTCTTCGCCGGTGAATTCGAGGCCGGTGGAGTAGGTGTTCTTGAAGCCCAGCGCCTGGAAGCTGCCGAACAGGTCGGTCTGGTTGGTGGTGGTCTCGGTGGTCGACACGCGGCTGTTGGCGCGGCGCCACACGGTGCCGAACTTGTTGACGTTGAGTTTGCTGTCGTCCGGCTGCGTGAGGATATAGTCCTGGCCGGTGTTGCCATGGCGCAGGGTGTTTTTCAGCGTCATGTTGTCGTTCAGGTCATGTTCGACGGAGACCGTGCTGATATCGGCGCGGGTCTTGCGGAAGTCGCGGCTCTTGAGGCCGTAGAAGTTATTGCTGTCGCCGCCGTCGTTGGGTTTGTCATGCACGTGGGCGGTGGCGGTCGCGGAGCCGTAGCCGTAGGGAATCCCCGAATCCGGCAGGTCGTCGCTTTCCATGTGGTAGTAGCTGACGTTGACGCGGGTCGGCGTGCCGAGGCCGAAGGTCAGCGACGGCGCCACGCCCCAGCGGTCGTAGTTCACTGCGTCGCGGCCGGCCACGTTCTGCTCGTGGCTCATCAGGTTCAGGCGGAACGCGGCGCTGTCGTCGAGGAACTGGCGGTTGACGTCGAGCACGTAGCGGCGGGTCTGGTCGGAACCGTAGGTGAAGCCGCCGTTGGTGAAGTCCCGCGCCTGGGGCGTCTTGCTCACCAGGTTGAGGCTACCGCCGGCCGAGCCACGCCCGCCGAACGAGGAGTTCGGGCCTTTGCTGACTTCGATCGATTCAATGTCGAAGATTTCACGGCTCTGGCCGCCGGTATCGCGCACGCCGTCCAGGTAGGTGTCGCCCTGGGCGTCAAAACCGCGGATGAACGGGCGGTCGCCCTGGGGGTTGCCGCCTTCACCGGCGCCGAAGGTAATGCCGGGCACGGTGCGCAAGGCGTCCTGCAGCGAGGTGGCAGCGGTGTCCTTGAGCACTTGCTGCGGCACCACGGTGACGGAGCGCGGCGTGTCCACCAGCGGCGCGGTGTATTTTTGCGAAGAGGCTTTCTCGACCTGATAGGAGGTGGCGTCCTGTTCTTCCCCGGTGATGCTGGTGGCGCCCAGGGAGATGCTGTTGCGCTGGCCTTTCTGCTCGGTGTCTTCGGCCGCTTGCGCCAGATGGGCAACGGAGCTGGCGCCGAGAGCAACGCCGATGGCCGAAGCCAGCAAACGTGGTGAACTGGCAGGTGTTTTTAAGCAAGTGCGCGACATGACGTGTCCTTTCCCCAAGGATGTGAGGCCGCGGAATATAGATTGAACAAGACTTTGTATCAATTGCGATTCATTGCTATTCGTACTGAATTTACATTCTTTACACTTTCCCCTTACGGTTTTTACGATCTCGCTCGTCTATGCGTTTTACAGAGTGGATAAGAATCAATACCATTAACGTCTTTCCTCTCTCAGGTATTGACCATGTTGCTGCATATTCCCGGCCTGTTCTCTCGTGAGGAAGTGCAGCGCATCCGCCAAGCGCTGGAAGCGGCCGACTGGGCCGACGGTAAAATCACCGCCGGGTACCAGTCCGCCAAGGCCAAGCACAACCTGCAATTGCCCGAAGGCCACCCGCTGGCCAAGGAAATCGGTGCGGCGATGCTTGAGCGGTTGTGGCAAAACCCGCTGTTCATGTCGGCGGCGTTACCGCACAAAGTCTTCCCGCCGCTGCTTAACTGCTACACCGCCGGGGGCAGTTTCGATTTCCATATCGACAATGCCGTGCGCCAGCCCAAGGGCAGCCATGAGCGGGTGCGCACCGACCTGTCGTCCACCCTGTTCTTCAGCGACCCGGAGGAATACGACGGCGGCGAACTGGAGATCCAGGACACCTTCGGCCTGCAACGGGTCAAACTGCCCGCCGGCGACATGGTGCTCTACCCCGGCTCCAGCCTGCACAAAGTCAACGCCGTGACCCGTGGCGCACGCTACGCCTCGTTTTTCTGGACCCAAAGCCTGGTGCGCGAAGACAGCCAGCGCACCTTGCTGTTCGAGATGGACGGTGCGATCCAGCAACTGAGCGCGGATGTCCCCGACCACCCGGCGTTGATCCAGCTCACCGGCACTTACCACAACCTGTTGCGTCGCTGGGTCGAGGTCTGAGCATGGGCTTTTTATTGCGCCGTGAAGAAGTGCTCAACGTCGAACAGTTGCAGCGCATGCTCGACGACTCACCGGTGCGTGCGGCCCAGGCGATCCTGATCGCGGCCAAGGAGGGCGTGGTCGAGGCCCAGGCATTGCTCGGGCAGATCCTGCTGGAAGGGCGTGGCATCAAGCGCGATCAAGCGCTGGCACTGCGCTGGTTCCAGATCGCGGCGCAGGGCGGGCACTTGATGGCGCGCAATATGTTGGGGCGCTGCCGGGAGCATGGCTGGGGTTGCAGCGCCGACGAAGCGGCTGCGGCGCGGGAATATCAGCTTGCGGCCGAAGCCGGGTTGGATTGGGCGCAGTACAACTACGCCAACCTGCTGGCCACCGGGCGTGGCGTCGCTGAGGATCAAGCACACGCGCTGAGGTGTTATCGCCAGGCGGCGGAGCAGGGCCACGCGAAGTCCATGAACCTGTTGGGACGCTATCTGGAAGAGGGGCAATTTTGCCCGAGGGATCTGGACGCTGCCGTGGCGTGGTATCGACGCTCAGCCGAAGCTGGGGATTTTCGTGGGCAGTTCAGTTATGCGGCGGTGCTGGCCGACAGCGGCCAGATCGAGGCGGCGCTGGCGTGGCTGCGCAAGGCGCTGGCAGGCGGCAATCTGAAGTTTTTGCGGGTGGCGCATCAGGCGCTGGCGGCAGCGAATGATCCGCGGATTCGGGCGATGGCCGATGCCTATGAGCAACGTGCTCTGACCTGTTTCTGAGCTATAAAAAACCCATGACAGGTCATGGGTTTTTTGTTTTAGGGCCGTCTTACACGTAGTACGACTTCAACGGCGGAAAGCCATTGAATTCAACCGCGCTGTAGCTGGTGGTGTACGCACCGGTCGACAACCAGTACATCCGATCACCGATCGCCAGGTTCAGCGGCAGTCCGTACTTGTAGTTTTCGTACATGATGTCGGCGCTGTCGCAAGTAGGACCGGCGATCACCACTTCTTCCATCTCGCCTTTCTTCTCGGTCCAGATCGGGAACTTGATCGCTTCGTCCATGGTTTCGATCAGGCCGGAGAACTTGCCCACGTCCGTGTACACCCAACGCTCGACGGCGGTACGCGATTTACGTGCAACCAGTACCACTTCACTGACCAGGATGCCGGCGTTGGCGATCAGCGAACGGCCCGGTTCCAGGATGATTTCCGGCAGGTCGTCGCCGAAATCTTCCTTGAGGAAGCGGATGATTTCTTCGGCGTAGGTTTCCAGGCTGTTGGTGCGGGTGATGTAGTTGGCCGGGAAGCCGCCGCCCATGTTGATCAGCTTGAGGTGGATGCCGTCTTCTTCCTTCAGGCGCTCGAAGATCACTTTGACCTTGGCGATCGCCGCGTCCCACACACTGATGTCGCGCTGTTGCGAGCCGACGTGGAACGAGATGCCATACGGCACCAGGCCCAGGTCACGCGCCAGGATCAGCAGGTCCATGGCCATGTCGGTCTGGCAGCCGAATTTACGCGACAAAGGCCAGTCAGCCGTGGTCGAGCCTTCGGTGAGGATACGCACATAGATTTTCGAGCCCGGTGCGGCCTTGGCAATGTTGCGCAGGTCGGCTTCGGAATCGGTGGAGAACAGACGCACGCCCTTATCATAGAAGTAGCGGATGTCCTTGGACTTCTTGATGGTGTTGCCGTAGCTGATACGGTCGGCGCTGACGCCGCGGTCCATCACTTTGTCGAGCTCGTAGATCGAGGCGATGTCGAAGCTCGAGCCCTTGTCTTTCAACAGGTCGATGATCTCGACGGCCGGGTTGGCCTTGACCGCGTAATAGATGTTGGCGAATTCGAAACCGGCGCGCAGGTCATCGTAGGCCTGGCTGATCATCGCGGTGTCGATCACCACGAACGGGGTTTCTTGCTTGTCGGCGAACGCCTTCATTTTGTCAAAAGTGGCGCGCGCGAAATAATCTTCGACGTTGATCGACATGCTTGGGGACTCCTAAGGGCAAACTGTATTAATCAATGGGTGCAAATGAACGTCCTCCGTATCCCCACTTTGGTTCGCCTACTTCCCAAGGCATGTCGCCGAAAGCAAAAAGGCCATGGGATCAACCGCTTCCCTTGGCCTTGCTGTCTCGTCGTCAGTACTTGAGCCGGATGGATCGTTTCCAGCATGGACGTTCGGCGCGAACTTTAGGACGTGAGGGACCATAGATCAACTAAAAATGTCGCGTTTTTGCACGCGTTCGTCGCGGGACCACGTGCAGCTACTTATGTAACCGACAGGTGTGACGGATTGATGTTCCCCGCAGGCGGATAATCGAGGGTATTTCCCTGACACACAGAGGGGCAAATGTGGGAGGGGGCTTGCCCCCGATGGCAGTGTGTCAGTCAATGTATTCACGACTGATACACCGCCATCGGGGGCAAGCCCCCTCCCACAGTTTTAAGCGTGTTGTGTCAGATCAGGCCAGGGCTGTTTCTGCAGGCGAAACGATACTGGTCTTGCCCCCACGCGACTTACCGGAGCTCAAGTACTCGGCAATCGACTCCTGCGTCACTTCACCCAAAAACACCCGCTCGGCATCCATCACCGGCAACCACGAACGGTTGAACTCGTACATGCGCGACAACAGGATGCGCAAGTGCTCGTCATACGCCGCCGTGGCGTTGAACTCGAGCAGGTATTGACCGCAAGTGCCGGTCTGACGGTGCAGGTCGCGACGTCGCACATAACCCAGCGCCTTGTTCTCGGCGCAGGTGACCACCACATAGCGGCGGTCGAGTTCGTCCATCAACTCCAGGGCGTCGGCCACCGGGGTTTCCGGGCTGACCGAGGGGGCGTTGTCCGCCGCGTCTTCGGCTTTTACTAGCAGCAGACGCTTGAGGGTGCTGTCCTGGCCGACGAAGTTGCTGACGAACTCGTCCACCGGGTGCGCCAGCAGGGTGTCCGGGTGGTCGATCTGCAGCAGCTTGCCGGCGCGGAAGATGGCGATCTTGTCACCCAGCTTGATGGCTTCATCGATGTCATGGCTGACCATGATCACGGTCTTGTTCAGTGCGCGCTGCATCTCGAAAAATTCGTTCTGGATCATTTCGCGGTTGATCGGGTCGAC
Source organism: Pseudomonas emilianonis (assembly GCF_023072625.1). Lineage (NCBI taxonomy): Bacteria > Pseudomonadati > Pseudomonadota > Gammaproteobacteria > Pseudomonadales > Pseudomonadaceae > Pseudomonas > Pseudomonas emilianonis. The sequence continues at coordinate 52,962 of NZ_JAKNRV010000001.1, read as the reverse complement.
CGCGCCGAACGGCTCATCCATCAGCAGCAACGGCGCATCCGCCGCCAGCGCACGGATCACGCCGATGCGCTGTTGCTGGCCACCGGACAGTTCGCGCGGATAGCGGTGCAGGTACTGCTTGGGTTCCAGCTTGATCATGCTCATCAACTCGCGGGCGCGGTCGTGGCATTTCTGCTTGTCCCAGCCCAGCAACTTGGGCACGACCACGATGTTTTCCTCGATGGTCATGTTCGGGAACAGGCCGATCTGCTGGATCACGTAGCCGATATTGCGACGCAGGGTCACTTCGTCGAGGTCGGTGGTGTCTTCGCCGTTGATCAGGATCTTGCCCGACGTAGGTTTGATCAGGCGGTTGATCATTTTCAGCGTGGTGCTCTTGCCGCAGCCCGAGGGCCCCAGGAATACGCAAATCTCGCCTTCATTGACGGTCAGGCTTACGTCGTTCACGGCGGAGACAGTTTTGCCGTTGCTTTGAAAAGTCTTGGTCAGGTGTTGAAGTTCGATCATTTGAGCAGTCCTTTTGGAGTCAGCGAGCGTTGCAGCCATTGCAGAAGCAGGTCGGCGAAGATGGCCAGGAGACTGACCAGCACGGCGCCGACGATCAGCATCGACATGTCGCTGCGGCTGATGGAAGCCAGAATAAGTACACCCAGGCCGCCGGCGCCGATGGTGGCGGCGATGGTCATCACGCCGATGTTCATCACCACGGCGGTGCGCACCCCGGCCAGGATCACCGGCACGGCGATGGGCAGTTCGACCATGCGCAGGCGCTGGCCGAAGGTCATGCCGATGCCTTTGGCGGCTTCGCGAATACCCGGGTCCACGCCGGTCAGGGCCAGGTAGGTGTTACGCATGATCGGCAGCAGGGAGTAGAGGAACACGGCGGTGATCGCCGGCATTGGCCCCAGGCCCTGGCCGAATGTGGAGTAGAACGGCAGCAGCAGACCGAACAGCGCGATGGACGGCACGGTCAGCAGCACGGTGGCGCTGGCTTGCAGCGGGCCGGCCAAGCTCGGGAAACGGGTCATCAGCACGCCGAGGGGCACGCCGACGACAATCGCGAGGATCACGGCGATGCCGACCAGGGTGATGTGCTGCCAGGTCAGGTGCAGGACGAGTGCCCAATCAAGATGGGAAAAGGCGTTCAGAAATTCCATGTCTTCTCCTCTTAATTAGTTGATCGGATGTTGGCGCAGGAAATCTGCGGCCACGGCGGACGGGCTTTCATGGTCGACGTCGACCCGCGCGTTCAACTGGCGCATGGTTTCATCGTCGAACAGTGCGGCCAGCGGCTTGAGGTCTGCCGCCAGTTGTGGGTGTGCATCGAGGTACGCCTGGCGCACCACCGGCGCGGCGGTGTAGTCCGGGAAGTAATGTTTGTCGTCTTCGAGCAGCTTCAATTTGAAGGCGCTCAGGCGACCGTCGGTGGTGTAGACCAAACCGGCAAACACCTGGCCATTACGCAGCGCGGTATAGACCAGGCCGGCGTCCATCTGCCGGGTGTTTTTGCGGGTCAGGTTCATGTCGTACAGCTTGACCATGCCGTCCATCCCGTCGGAACGGTTGGCGAATTCGGTGTCCAGGGCCACCAGGCGCGTGCCTTTGTTTGTTTGCGCCAGGGCTTGGGTCAGGTCGCTGATACTGTTGATCTGCGGAAATTCCTTGGCCACGTTCTCTGGCAGCGCCAACGCGTAGGTGTTGCTGAATTTAGACGGCGACAGCCAGGCAAGACCTCTTTTTGCATCGAGTTCTTTCACCCGTGCGTAGGACTGTTCGCTGCTGAGTTTCTCGTCCACATGGTTGTAATTCACCAGCGACACCCCGGTGTATTCCCAGAGCATATCCAGTTGCCCGCTTTCCTGGGCACTGCGCGCCAGATTGCTGCCCAGGCCGCCGGTTACGCGGGTGTCATAGCCCTTGGTGCGCAGGTACTGGGCAGTGATTTCGGCCAGCAAGGTCTGTTCGGTGAACACCCGGGCGCCGATGCGGATGACTGGTTTTTCTGCGGCTTGCGCAATACCTGCGAACAGCAGGACGCAGCTCAATATCAATGTCAGTTTTTTCATGTTGGTTCCTATGCCAAGCCTTAAGACGGACGCAACCCGCGTTCCAGCCAGAGGCGGCTGGCCATGGTCACCAGGCCGTCGAGCAGCAATGCCAGCAACGCGGTACATGCGGCACCGAGCAGCAGTTGCGGATGGTTGTTCAGGGCGATGCCGGGGAAGATCAGGCTGCCCAGGCTGTTGGCACCGATCAGGAACGCCAGCGGCGCGGTGCCGACGTTGATCGCCAGTGCCACGCGCACGCCGCCGATGATGATCGGCACGGCGTTCGGCAACTCGACGCGAAACAGCACCTGGCGCGGGGTCATGCCGATGCCGGTGGCGGCTTCTTTCAGCGAACCTTGGACGTTTTTCAGGCCTTCGTAGGTGTTGCGCACGATGGGCAGCAAGGAGGCGAGGAACAGCGCGAAGATCGCCGGGCCGCTGCCGATGCCGAGGACGCCGAGGGCGATGGCCAGTACGGCCAGGGGAGGGACGGTGTTGCCGATGTTGAAGATTTGCATGAAGCGTTCTGCGCGCCCGACCATGTTCGGTCGGCTGAGCAGGATACCGGCGGGGATGCCCACAATCAGGGCGGCCAGCATGGAGACTAGGACGAGAATCAGGTGAGCTTGCAGGTAAAACAACAAATCGTCGCGGTACAGTTCGATCGTGTTGATGCCGATCCAGTGGATCAGCAGGGCCAGGAGAGCGACGACAACCGCTCCTCCTATCAGCCCTTTGCCATAGCGAATAGCCACAGGCGGACTCCTTTTGTTCAGTCGGCGAACACATTTCTTCGTGGCATGCCATTTCTGGCTGTCAACGGATGTGGACGCGAAAAGCAGCTCGCCAATGCCGGTAAGACGGCGTGAGGTCGAGCTATGAGCGCAGCCTCGTCAGGCTAACTTGCTGATTTTTCAGCCCCTGTTCCGAGTGCGGTAGCAGGGGAGTGGACGTCTCTACCTTTTAAAAGGTTCCATACTTGGCAGTATTTAGCCACCCCCAACCGGGTGAACGGTGGTCCGGCACCCTGGGTTTGCGCTATACTCGCCGCCCTTTTTTGACTCACCTGCCAGGCGATTTCCCATGACCCACCAGGCCGCCGAAGTCGCGAAACGCCGCACTTTCGCCATTATTTCCCACCCCGATGCCGGTAAAACCACCATCACCGAGAAGCTCCTGCTGATGGGCAAGGCAATCGCAGTGGCCGGCACGGTGAAATCCCGCAAATCCGACCGCCATGCCACCTCCGACTGGATGGAAATGGAAAAACAACGGGGTATTTCCATTACCACGTCGGTCATGCAGTTCCCATATCGCGATCACATGATCAACCTGCTCGACACCCCGGGCCACGAAGACTTCTCCGAAGACACCTACCGCACCCTGACCGCGGTGGACTCGGCCTTGATGGTCCTCGACGGCGGTAAGGGCGTTGAGCCACGTACCATTGCGCTGATGGACGTTTGCCGTCTGCGCGACACGCCGATCGTCAGCTTCATCAACAAACTCGACCGCGACATCCGCGACCCGATCGAGTTGTTGGATGAAATCGAAGCGGTCCTGAAGATCAAGGCCGCGCCGATCACCTGGCCGATCGGTTGCTACCGCGACTTCAAGGGTGTGTACCACCTGGCCGACGACTACATCATTGTCTACACCGCCGGCCACGGTCACGAACGCACCGATGTGAAAATCATCGAAAAGCTCGACTCCGACGAAGCCCGCGCTCACTTGGGCGATGAGTACGACCGTTTCGTGGACCAACTGGAGCTGGTGCAGGGCGCCTGCCACGAATTCAACCAGCAGGAATTCCTCGACGGCCAACTGACCCCGGTGTTCTTCGGTACTGCGTTGGGCAACTTCGGTGTCGACCACGTGCTCGACGCCGTGGTGGACTGGGCCCCGCGCCCGCTGGCCCGGGTCGCCAACGAGCGTACCGTGGAGCCGGTGGAAGAGAAATTCGCCGGTTTCGTGTTCAAGATCCAGGCGAACATGGACCCCAAACACCGCGACCGTATCGCCTTTATGCGCATCTGCTCCGGCAGATACGAAAAAGGCATGAAGATGCGCCACGTGCGCATCGGCAAGGACGTGCGCATCGGCGACGCCCTGACGTTCTTCTCCTCCGAGCGTGAACAGCTCGAAGAAGCCTACGCCGGCGACATCATCGGCCTGCACAACCACGGCACCATCCAGATTGGCGACACCTTCACCGAAGGCGAAACGCTGGGCTTCACCGGTATCCCGCACTTCGCCCCGGAACTGTTCCGCCGCGTGCGCCTGCGCGACCCGCTGAAATCCAAGCAACTGCGCCAAGGTTTGCAGCAACTGGCGGAGGAGGGCGCGACCCAGGTGTTCTTCCCCGAGCGCAGCAACGACATCATCCTCGGCGCCGTCGGTGTGCTGCAGTTCGATGTGGTCGCCAGCCGCTTGAAAGAGGAATACAAGGTCGAATGCTCCTACGAGCCAATCACCGTGTATTCGGCGCGTTGGATCGATTGCAGCGATAAGAAGAAGTTGGAAGAGTTCTCCAACAAAGCCGTGGAAAACCTGGCGATCGACGGCGGCGGTCACTTGACCTACCTGGCCCCGACCCGGGTCAATTTGGCGCTGATGGAAGAGCGCTGGCCGGATGTGAAATTCCGCGCGACCCGCGAGCACCATTAAGGTCTGAGCGGTGGACAAGAGGGCGAAGCTGTCATGGCTCCGCCCTTTTTCATGGGCGCGACAAAACAACCTGTGGGAGGGGCGGTGCGACGATTCGACTTGCTCCCGATAGCGGTGGATCAGCCACTCTCTGTGCTGGCTGATCCACCGCTATCGGGAGCAAGCTCCCTCCCACATTTTTTGATCTCCCCCGGCATGGGATTGGCGAGAACCCGGCATCGGGACTAGCGTCAACGCTGGCGGCACTAAACAGCCGTCGTGCGGGATTCACCTACTGACTGGAGGGGATCGACCATGAGTATTGTTCAACGCGTTGTGCTGTTGCTAAAGGTGCTGGTGCTGTTGTCATTGGGAATGTCGACGGCCTGGGCACATAACCCGGTGCAGAGCGGGGCGGCGGTGTTTGCGGTTCAGAGTGGGGAGGGCAAGGTCCTGCAGTTGGCCAAGTCCGAATCGGAGGCTGGCGATGAGGATCAGGGTGGCAGCAAGGGCGATGACGACTCCACCACCGACGAGCCGGGCGATGACAACGCGGATGATGAAGGCGATAGCCAGACGTAGATCCGGCGAAAAAAAGCCCCTCCCTCCAGGCTGATGCGCAACCTGACGGGAAGGGCTGTAGAACGCTGTGTCAACGCGCTCCCCACACGGGAGCGCGGTGCTCGTTTCAGGCGACGAACTGCTCCGCATAGTGGCAAGCCACCTGGCGGTTATCCAACGGCCGCAACTGCGGCTCCTCGCTGCTGCAACGCTCGGTCGCATACGGGCAGCGCTTGTGGAAGGCGCAACCCGACGGTGGGTTCAGCGGGTTGGGCAACTCGCCGACGATCTTGATCTTCGGCTTGTTCGGGTCCGGGTGAATGGTCGGGGTCGCCGACAGCAGCGCCTGGGTGTACGGGTGCAAGGGGCGGGCGTAGATGTCGTCCTTGGGGCCGACTTCCACTGGGCGGCCGAGGTACATCACCATCACGTCGTCGGCAACGTGTTGCACCACCGCGAGGTTGTGGGAAATGAACACGTAGGCGGTGTTGAATTCCTGCTGCAAATCCATGAACAGGTTAAGCACCTGGGCCTGGATCGACACGTCCAGCGCCGAGGTCGGTTCATCCGCCACCAGCACTTTGGGTTGCAGCATCATGGCGCGGGCCAATGCGATCCGCTGGCGCTGGCCACCGGAGAACATGTGCGGGTAGCGCTGGTAGTGCTCAGGGCGCAGGCCCACCTGCTTCATCATCGCCTGGACCTTTTCGCGGCGCTCGGCGGCGGACAGGTTGGTGTTGATCAGCAACGGTTCGCCGAGTTGATCGCCGACTTTCTGCCGTGGGTTCAGCGAGGCATACGGGCTCTGGAATACCATCTGCACGTCTTTGCGCAATTGCTTGCGCTGCGCTTTGTTGGCGCCGGTGACTTCCTGGCCGGCGATTTTCAACGAGCCTGAAGACGGTTCTTCAATCAGCGTCAGCGCACGGGCCAGGGTGGATTTGCCGCAACCCGACTCGCCTACCACCGCGAGCGTCTTGCCGGCTTCCAGCTCAAAGGACACGCCGTTGAGGGCGCGCACGGTGGCGTGGCCCTTGAACAGGCCACGGGACACTTCGTAGTGACGGGTCAGGTCGCGGGCGGTAAGAACGACGGCCATTACGCCACCTCCTGGTTCAAGGGGTAGAAGCAGCGTGCAAGGCTGTTCGATTTAGGGTCCAGGCCCGGACGGGTCTGGCGGCAGCTGTCCTGCACGTAGGGGCAACGCGGCGACAACAGGCAACCTTGCGGGCGGTCATAACGGCCGGGCACGATGCCGGGCAGCGTGGCCAGGCGCGCGGCACCGAGGCTGTGCTCCGGGATCGCCTTGAGCAGCGCTTCGCTGTAGGGATGCGCCGGAATATCGAACAGTTGCGGCACCTGGCCGACTTCCACCGCTTGGCCGGCGTACATCACGCACACGCGCTGGGCGGTTTCTGCCACGACCGCGAGGTCGTGGGTGATCAGCACCAGGCCCATGTTCTGCTCTTTTTGCAGGGCCAGCAGCAGGTCCATGATCTGCGCCTGGATGGTCACGTCTAGCGCGGTGGTCGGTTCGTCGGCGATCAGCAACTTCGGTTCGCCGGCAATCGCCATCGCGATGGCCACACGCTGGCTCATACCGCCGGACAATTGGTGCGGGTAGGCGTCCATCCGGCTGGCAGCGCCAGGGATCTCGACTTTTTCCAGCAGTTCGATGGCGCGCTTGCGCGCTTGCTTGCTGGACATCTTCAGGTGCAGGCGCAGCACTTCTTCGATCTGGAAACCCACGGTGTAGCTGGGGTTCAGTGCGGTCATCGGGTCCTGGAACACCATCGCCAGGTCTTTGCCGACGATTTGCCGACGCTGGCGGTTGCTCAGCTTGAGCATGTCTTTGCCGTCGAAGTTCAGGGCGTCGGCGGTGACGATGCCGGGGTGCTCGATCAGGCCCATCAGCGCCATCATGGTCACGGATTTACCCGAGCCCGACTCGCCCACGATCGCCAGCACTTCGCCTTTGTCGACGCTAATGTCGAGGCCGTCGACCACCGGCACGGCGGTCTTGTCGCCGAAGCGCACGTTGAGATTTTTGATTTCTAACAGTGACATGGGAAGCTCCTCAGGCGGCGTTCTTGAGTTTCGGGTCTAGCGCATCGCGCAGGCCGTCGCCCATCAAGTTGATTGCCAGCACGCTGAGCAAAATGGTCAGACCCGGCAGGCTCACGACCCACCAGGCGCGTTCGATGTAGTCACGGGCCGAAGCCAGCATGGTGCCCCACTCCGGCGTTGGCGGTTGCACGCCCAAGCCGAGGAAGCCGAGGGCTGCGGCATCGAGAATCGCCGAAGAGAAACTCAGGGTCGCCTGGACGATCAGCGGTGCCATGCAGTTGGGCAGCACGGTGATGAACATCAGGCGGGGCAGGCCGGCACCGGCCAGGCGGGCGGCGGTCACGTAGTCGCGGTTCAGTTCGCCCATCACCGCAGCGCGGGTCAAACGCACGTAGGACGGCAGCGACACGATGGCGATGGCGATCACGGTGTTGATCAGGCCAGGGCCGAGGATCGCGACAATGGCAACGGCCAGCAGCAGCGACGGCAGGGCCAGCATGATGTCCATCAGGCGCATGATGGTCGGGCCGAGCAGGCGCGGGAAGAACCCGGCGAACAGCCCGAGCAGGATGCCCGGAATCAGCGACATCACCACCGACGACAAGCCGATCAGCAACGACAGGCGCGAGCCCTGGATCAGGCGCGAGAGCAAGTCACGGCCGAGTTCGTCGGTGCCGAGCAGGAACTGGATCTGCCCACCTTCCAGCCACGACGGCGGGGTCAGCAGGAAGTCACGGTATTGCTCGCTGGGGTTGTGCGGCGCCACCCAGGGGGCGAAGAGCGCGCAGAACACGATCAGCAGCATAAACAGCAGGCCGGCGACTGCGCCTTTGTTTTGGGAGAAGGCTTGCCAGAATTCTTTGTACGGGGACGGGTACAGCAGGCTTTGATCGACTGCTGACACTGGAGTGGGTGTGGTCATGGTCATGATCTCAGCGCTGGTGACGGATGCGTGGGTTGGCGAAGCCGTAGAGGATATCCACCACGAAGTTCACCACGATCACCAGGCAGGCGATCAGCAGAATGCCGTTTTGCACCACCGGGTAGTCCCGCGCGCCAATGGCTTCGATCAGCCATTTGCCGATGCCGGGCCACGAGAAGATGGTTTCGGTCAATACCGCACCGGCCAGCAAGGTGCCGACTTGCAGGCCGACCACGGTGAGGACCGGGATCAGCGCGTTACGCAGGCCGTGGACGAAGACGACGCGCGCCGGCGACAGGCCTTTGGCCTTGGCGGTGCGGATGTAGTCTTCGCGCAGTACTTCGAGCATCGACGAGCGGGTCATCCGCGCAATCACCGCCAGCGGGATGGTGCCGAGCACGATAGCCGGCAGGATCAGGTGGTGCAGGGCGTCCCAGAACGCATCCGGCTCGTTGGCCAGCAGGGTGTCGATCAGCATGAAACCGGTGCGTGGCTCGATGTCGTAGAGCAGGTCGATACGCCCGGAAACCGGGGTCCAGCCCAGGCTCACCGAGAAGAACATGATCAGGATCAGGCCCCACCAGAAGATCGGCATCGAATAGCCCGCGAGGGAGATGCCCATCACCCCGTGGTCGAACAGCGATCCTCGCTTCAAGGCCGCGATCACCCCCGCCAACAGGCCCAGGATACCGGCGAACAACAGGGCGGCCATGGACAGTTCCAGGGTCGCCGGGAAGAGTGCGGTGAACTCGGTCCACACGCTGGTGCGCGTGCGCAGGGACTCGCCAAGGTCGCCTTGGGCGAGCTTGCCGACATAGTCCAGGTATTGCGCATACAGCGGCTTGTTAAGGCCAAGGCGTTCCATTGCCTGTGCGTGCATCTCGGGGTCGACGCGGCGCTCGCCCATCATGACTTCGACGGGGTCGCCGGGAATCATGCGAATCAACGCAAAAGTCAGCAACGTGATGCCGAAGAATGTGGGGATCAATAACCCCAATCGGCGGGCAATAAAACTAAACATCTTGTGGTGTACCTCAATCAGCCGGTTAGGCAGGTTCGGCACCGTCAACGTCGACGGTGTCGAGCGTTTTTCTTATTTACTTCACCTGGGTGGTGGCGAAGTTATTGTTACCTAGAGGGCTTTGGGTAAAGCCTTCTACGTTTTTGCGCATGGCGGTGAACAGTTTCGGGTAAGCCATGGGAAGCCATGGTTGATCCTTGCCGAAAACGTCCTGTGCCTGTTCATAGAGCGCAGCCCGTGCTGCCGGTTCCTCGATTGCGCGGGCCTTGTCGATCAAGGCTTGAAACGCCTCGTTACACCAGCGCGCGTAGTTTTCGCCGTTTTTGGCGGCATCGCAACTCAGGTTAGGCGTGAGGAAGTTATCCGGGTCGCCGTTATCACCTACCCAGCCTGCGGAAACCATGTCGTGTTCGCCGGCTTTGGCGCGCTTGAGCATCTCGCCCCATTCCATGACCTTGATGTTGATCTTCAGGCCAACCTGGGCCAGATCCGCCTGCATACGCTGGGCGCCCATCATTGGGTTGGGGTTGGTCGGGCCGCCGTTGGCGCGAGTGAACAGGGTGAATTCGGTGCCTTCCGGTACGCCGGCTTCCTTGAGCAGGGCGCGGGCCTTGTCCAGGTCGCGTGGCGGGTTTTTCAGTGTGTCGCTGAAGCCTAGCAGCGTTGGTGGATACGGGCCGGTGCCCACGACGGCGTTGCCTTCGCCAAACAGTGCTTTGGTATAGCCGGCCTTGTCGAACGCGATGTTGATCGCGTGACGTACCCGCGGGTCGCTCATGTACTTGTGGGTGGTGTTCAGGGCGGTGTAGCTGGTGGTCATCGCCGCCAGTTCATCGATCTTCAGGTTCGGGTCTTTCTTGATACTTGGGATGTCATCCGGCTTTGGATACAGCGCGACCTGACACTCGTTGGCCTTGAGCTTCTGCAGGCGCACGTTGTTGTCGGTGGTGATCGCGAGGATCAGCGGGTCGGCCGGTGGCTTGCCGCGGAAGTAGTCCGGGTTGGCCTTGAAGCGCACCTGGGCGTCCTTGGCGTAGCGGGTGAAGATGAACGGGCCGGTGCCGATCGGCTTGGCGTTGAGGTCATCGGTCTTGCCGGACTTGAGCAACTGGTCGGCGTATTCGGCGGAGTGAATCGAGGAAAACGCCATGGCCAGGTCGGCCAGGAACGGTGCTTCACGGCGCGTCAGGGTAAAGACGACAGTGTGATCGTCGGTCTTCTCGACGCTCTTGAGCAGTTCCTTGAAGCCCATGCTTTCAAAGTACGGGTAGCCCACGTTGGACTTGGTGTGCCACGGGTGTTTCGGGTCCAGCTGGCGCTGGAAGCTCCAAAGCACGTCGTCGGCGTTCAGGTTGCGCGTGGGTTTGAAGTAGTCGGTGGTGTGGAACTTGATGTCTTCACGCAGGTGGAAGGTGTAGGTCAGGCCGTCGGCGCTGATTTGCGGGAGGTCTTTGGCCAGCGCGGGGACCACTTCGGTGGTGCCTGGTTTGAAGTCCACCAGGCGGTTGAACATAGTTTCGGCGGCGGCGTCGGCGGTGACGGCCGTGGTGTACAGGACCGGATCGAAACCTTCCGGACTGGCTTCGGTGCAGACCACCAGCGGTTTGGCCGAAATGCCAACCGCCACGCTCAACAGCGCAGCGGCAATGGCGGCTTGTAACGGGAGCATGTTCATTCGGAGCCCTCTGCAATCGATGGGACCAGACAAGCGTAGAGGGCGGGCTCGTCCTGAGCCCGCCGTCTACCTGGCGCTGATTAAAGAATGTTGAACGGGATGGTGGTGACCACGCGGAACTCGCGCAGGTTGCCGTCAGACTGGTTCTCGCTGGCGCGGTGCGTCACGTAAGTGGCGCGAACGCTGGAGGCTTTCAGAGGACCACTCTGGATGGCGTAGGAAGTGCCAATACCGTATTCCTGGTGGTGTTCGCCGTTCTGTTTCTGGATGCCGTTGTAGGCGAAGTCTTCTTTGCCGCCGTCGCCGCGGTAGTGAGTACCGTCGATGCCCCAGCCGCGAGCGGAGTAGATATTGAACTTCAGGCCTGGCACGCCGTATTCGGCCATGTTGATGGCGTAGGCGACCTGGAAGGACTTCTCGTTCGGGCCGTTGAAGTCCGAGGTCAGGGAGTTGGCCAGGTAGATGCCGTTGGTTTCGTGCAGGTAGTCGAAGTATTCGTTACCGTTCACTTGCTGGTACGCGAAGGTCAGGCTGTGAGCCTGGTGGGTCAGGCCGAGCGACAGCGAGTAGGTATCGTTGTCGATTGTGCCCATCAACTTTTTGCCTTCGTCGACGGTCTTGTAGTAGTTCAGGCCGGTGGTCAGGCCCAATACCGAGCTGTCGCCCAGTTCATGGGTCGCGCCGAAGTAGTACTGGTTCCAGAAGTCTTTGACGTTGGCGCCGAAGAAGCTGGTTTTCAGGCTTTTCAGGGGCTGGTAGTTGACGCCCAGCGTGTAGACCTTGTCGGTTTCTACGCCGCTGCTGCTGTATTCGCTGCGAAATTTCGACAGGCTTTGTTCGGTACGTGGCGAAACGCGGTCAAACATACCGCCCTGGAACGACAGGTTGCTGAATTCTTCGCTGTTGAAGGAGACACCTTCAAAGCTCGAAGGCAGTGCGCGGTTACCGATGGTGTCCATGATTCCGCTGCTGAAGTTCTGGCGACCGGCGGTCAAGGTGGTGTTCGAAACACGGAACTTGACGTTGGCCAGGCCCAATTTGCTCCACTGGTCTACGGCGTCACCGTAGGTGTGGGCGAGGGTGCGGTTGGAGCCGCCGGCGATGTCCTTTTGGTCACGCATCAATGCGATGGCGTTGTAGGCCGCGACTTCGGTGCTTACACCAACAGTGCCTTGGGTGAAACCCGAGGTGTAGTTGACGATGGTGCCCTGATCCCAGTTGTAGCGACGAGAGACGCCGGTTTTAACTTTATTGGCCTTGTCGGTCGCATTTTTGTAGTACTCGAACTTCCCGCCACGAAACTTCATTTCGTTTGAGTAGAAGTTACGCGTGGTACCGCCCAGGCTCGATCCTTCGATAAAGCCCTTGGCCTCGCTTTGGGCGCTGGCGCCGGCCAGTGTGGTAGGAACGAAGTCCTGGCTCTGGGTTTCCGCATAGGCGGTCGCCGTGATGCTGCTGATGGCCAGGGCCAGAAGCGCTTTGCTGCTCAGTTTCATGGATGAAGCTCCTTTGGTTCTCTTTTTTTTATGCCGGTCTTTTAGGTGAACCGACTATTGGTGTGTAACTCGTTCAAGCATTTGCAAACGTTTGCCGTAGGAAATTTCCCAATAGAAGGCTGCACGTTTGCCGAAGAGTGTTATCCACTCTCCGCAATCCGGTTATTTTCTTATGGGGTGATACTGACGTCCGAGAACACGTTGCGGCCGAAGGGGCTCACTTTGAAACCTTCGACTTTGGCGCTTAACGGCTGGTTGACCGTCGAGTGGGCGACGGGCGTGATCGGCACCTGCGCTTTGAGCAGTTGCTGTGCCTGTTTGTACAGAACAGTCCGTTGTTCGCGGTCGGTGACGACCTTGGCTTGCTTGATCAGCTTGTCGTATGCCGGGTCACACCACATGGAGTAGTTGTTCCCGCCAATGGCGTCGCAGCTGTAAAGGGTGCCCAACCAGTTGTCCGGGTCGCCGTTGTCGCCGGTCCAGCCGATCAGGCTGATGTCGTGCTCACCGTTCTTGGTGCGCTTGATGTACTCGCCCCACTCGTAGCTGACGATCTTGACCTTGAGACCGATCTTGGCCCAGTCGTTCTGCAGCATCTCGGCCATCAGCTTGGCATTGGGGTTGTACGGCCGTTGCACCGGCATCGCCCACAGGGTGATCTCGGTACCTTCCTTCACGCCGGCGGCCTTGAGCAGCTCCTTGGCTTTCTCCGGGTTGTAGGCGGCGTCTTTGATGCTGTCGTCATAAGACCACTGGGTCGGTGGCATGGCGTTGACCGCCAGTTGCCCCGCGCCCTGGTACACGGCGTTCAGGATGCTCTGCTTGTTCACCGCCATGTCCAGCGCCTGGCGCACTTCGAGCTGGTCGAATGGTTTATGGCGCACGTTGTAGGCGATGTAGCCGAGGTTGAAGCCTGGCTTGGTCAACAGTTGCAGGTTCGGGTCGGCCTTGAGGGCGTCGACGTCCGCCGGGCGCGGATGCAGGGTGATCTGGCATTCGCCGGCCTTGAGCTTTTGCACCCGCACCGAAGCGTCGGTGTTGATGGCAAAGATCAGTTGGTCGAGCTTGACCCGGCTCGGGTCCCAGTACTGCTTGTTGCCTGTGTAGCGGATCTGCGAGTCTTTCTGGTAGCGCTGGAAGACGAACGGGCCGGTGCCGATCGGCTTCTGGTTGATATCGCTGGGCTTGCCTTGCTTGAGCAACTGCTCGGCGTACTCGGCCGACAGAATCGAGGCAAAGCTCATGGCGATGTTTTGCACGAACGCCGCGTCGACCGTGTTCAGGGTCATCACCACGGTGTACGGGCCGGTTTTCTCGACCTTGGCGATGTTCTTGTTCAGGCTCATCCCGTTGAAGTATGGAAACTCGGTGGGGTAGGCCTTGCGAAACGGATGTTCGGGGTCAAGCATGCGGTTGAAGGTGAACAACACGTCGTCGGCGTTGAAGTCACGCGTGGGCTTGAACTCTTTATTGCTGTGGAATTTCACCCCTTCGCGCAGGTGGAAGGTGTAGGTCAGGCCATCTGGCGAAATATCCCACTTGGTTGCCAGCCCCGGTACGACGTTGGTCTCGCCCTTTTCAAACTCAACCAGGCGGTTGTACAGCGGCTCGGCCGCATCGTTGTCGGTGGCGGTGGTGTACTGCGCGGTGTCAAAGCCTGCCGGGCTGCCTTCCGAGCAGAACACCAGGCTCTTTTTCTCGGCGGCGTGGCCCATCGTGGCCACAGCCAGCAGGCTGGTGCCAAAAATTGCGGATAGAACGGTGGTATGGCGCATGACGATCCCGATCCTTGTTTGTAGTTGTCATCAGCGAGCAATCACCCCGGCATACGGCCAGGGGGACATCACTGATCCCACACACAGCAAGTGCCCATCAGATTGGAGCCTCTGCTGTCCTACGACGTTAGGGGTCGAGGACTTCGCAGTAAATGCGCAAAATCTGACTAACCTTGTAGGCAACGGAGCCGCGAATCGAAGTTCATTGCCGTAGGACGGCAGCGAGCGCGAATGTGGTCTGTTTCCTACTGGCTTGGCGGATGCAATAACGGCGACGTTTTGAAGCGTCGCCGCTAGCGGTCCTTACTTGCCGCTTACGCCCACGCCGTAGAAGGAGTTCAGACCAAACGGGCTGATCTTGAAGTCCTGTACGGTGTTGCGCATGGGTTGATACACCGTCGAGTGCGCGATAGGTGTCATCGGGACTGCATCTTTGAGGAGATGTTGCGCCTGCTTATACAGCTCGGTGCGTTTGGCGACATCCGATGTGGCCTTGGCTTCTTTCACGATGCCGTCGAATTTCTTGTCGCACCATTTGGAGAAGTTGTTACCCGACAGCGAGTCGCAGCCGAACAGCACGTTCAGCCAGTTGTCCGGGTCCCCATTGTCGCCGCTCCAGCCAATGATCATGGCCTGGTTCTCGCCGCCTTTGGAACGCTTGATGTACTCGCCCCATTCGTAACTGACGATGTTGACCTTCAGGCCGATCTGTTTCCAGTCGTTCTGCAGCATCTCGGCCATCAGCTTGGCGTTCGGGTTGTACGGACGTTGTACCGGCATGGCCCACAGGGTGATCTCGGTGCCGTCCTTGATCCCGGCTTCCTTGAGCAGTTCCTTGGCTTTGGCCACGTCGTGCGGGGCATCTTTGATGGTGGTGTCGTAGGACCACTGGGTCGGCGGCATGGCGTTGACCGCCAATTGGCCAGCGCCCTGGTACACGGAGTCGATGATCTGCTGCTTGTTCACCGCCATGTCCAGCGCCTGGCGCACGCGCAGGTCGGACAGTGGGTTAGGCGCGGTCTGGCCCTTGAGCACCGGCATGACGTTGTAGGCGATGTAGCCCAGGTTGAAACCGGCCTGGTGCGGCAGTTTCAAATCCTTGTCGTCGCCCAGTGCCTTGAGGTCGGCCGGACGGGGAAACAGGGTGATCTGGCATTCGTTTTTCTTGAGCTTCTGGATACGTACCGACGGGTCGGTGGTGATGGCGAAGATCAGGTTGTCGATCTTCACGTCTTCAGGTTTCCAGTAGTCCTTGTTGCCGGTGTAGCGAATGTTCGAGTCTTTCTGGTAGCTCTTGAACACGAACGGGCCGGTGCCGACAGGCTTCTGGTTGATGTCCTGTGGCGTACCGTTTTTCAGCAACTTGGCGGCGTATTCGGCCGACTGGATCGACGCGAAACTCATCGCCAGGTTCTGGATGAAGGCGGCGTCCACGGTGCCAAGGGTGAACTTGACCGTGTGGGCATCGACTTTCTCGATGTTCTTGATGTTGGTGTCCATCCCCATGTCCGTGAAGTACGGGAACTCGGTGGGGTAGGCCTTACGGAATGGATCGTCTTTGTTGATCATCCGGTTGAAGGTGAACAGTACGTCGTCAGCCGAGAATTCACGAGTGGGCTTGAAGTACGGGGTGGTGTGGAACTTGACGCCTTCACGCAGGTGGAAGGTATACGTCAGGCCATCCGGGGACACTTCCCAGCGGGTGGCCAGGCCAGGAACAACGGCGGTGCCGCCACGTTCGAACTGGCTCAGGCGGTTGAACATGGTTTCGGCCGAAGCATCGAAGTCTGTTCCGGTGGTGTACTGGCCTGGATCAAAACCGGCCGGGCTCCCTTCGGAGCAGAACACCAGGTTAGTCGCCGCTTGGGCGAAAGGCGCCGCGGCCATAAGGCCAGCGCTAACAAGTAACGGAATGACTGCGTGTTTAAGCATGTTGGCCTCATGATTTGTTGTCATTTTTGGTAGTGAGGGCGACCTCGTGAGTCGACCTGCGGATACTTATGCAGGGGCCATACCCATTGCAAGATGCTGAACGGTTGCAAGGGTGAAAGAGTGGTACGAACGTACAAGAATGTCGCAAATATGAAACTTCCGACACAAATGCGCACATTTGGAGGGTTTTTTAGGGGCGGAAGGGGCACCAAAAAGGCCCAACTGAGGCGTCTGGCGCACTCAGTTGGGGCGCTGCTGTTACTTATCTAGACTCACGCCGTAGAACGGGGTCAGGCCAAAGGGGCTGATCTTGAAGTCCTGCACTTCCTTTCGAAGCGGCTGGAACACCGTCGAATTCGCAATAGGCGTTATAGGTACCTGTTCTTTAAGTATTTTCTGCGCCTGCTGATACCACTTGATACGCTGCTCGCGGTCGCTGCTGACCTTGGCCTGCTGCACCAGTTTGTCGTAGGCGGGGTTACACCATTTGGCGTAGTTGCTGCCCTTCACCGCGGCACAACTGTAGAGCACGCCGAGCCAGTTATCCGGGTCGCCGTTATCGCCGGTCCAGCCGTAAATCATCGCATCGTGCTCACCATTCTTGGCGCGCTTGATGTACTCGCCCCACTCATAGCTGACGATGTTGGCGTTGATGCCGATCTTTGCCCAATCCTGCTGGATCATTTGTGCCGACATTCGCGCATTCGGATTGGAGGCGCGCTGTACGGTCATCGCCCACAGGTTGATGGTAGTACCGGGTGCAACCCCTGCTTCTTTTAGTAGCGCTCGTGCCTTGGTCGGGTCAAAGGGGGCATCCTTGATCGTCGGGTCATAAGACCACTGCGCGGGAGGCAATGCGTTCTGCGCCAATTGACCGGCGCTCTGGTACACGGCCTTGATGATCGCGGGTTTATCGATGGCCATGTCCAAGGCCTGGCGCACCTTGAGTTGATCCAGCGGCGGATGCGTCACGTTGTAGGCCAGAAAGCCGAGGTTGAACCCCGCTTGTTGCAGCACACGCAGGTTGGGGTCTTGTTTCATCACCTCGATATCGGCGGGGCGCGGGTAGCCGCTGACCTGGCATTCGCCGGCCTTGAGTTTCTGCAAGCGCGACGCGGCGTCCGGGGTGATCGCGAACACCAGGTTGTCGAGCTTCACATCCTCGGGCTTCCAATACTGTTTATTGGCGACATAGCGAATCTGCGAGTCCTTTTGGTAGCGCTTGAATACAAACGGCCCGGTGCCCACCGGTTTCTGGTTGATCTCTTCGGCCCGGCCTTCCTTTAATAGTTGGGCTGCGTATTCGGCGGATTGCACCGAGGCGAAGCTCATTGCCAGGTTCTGTACGAACGAGGCATCGACGTTGTTCAGGCTGAAACGCACGGTGTGCTCGTCCAGTTTGTCGACGCTTTTGATCGTGGTGTTCAAACCCATATCGGTGAAATAGGGCGACTCGGACGGATAGGCCTTGCGAAACGGGCTTTGGGCATCCAGCAGGCGGTTGAAGGTGAACAGCACGTCATCGGCGTTGAAGTCGCGGGTAGGCGTGAAGAAGTCGGTGGTGTGGAACTTGACGCCATCACGCAGGTGGAAGGTGTACGCCAGGCCGTCCTTGGAGACCTCCCAACTGGTCGCCAGGCCGGGTTCGACTTCGGTGCCGCCGCGCTTGAACTGGGTCAAACGGTTGAACACGGTTTCGGCGGAGGCATCAAAATCGGTGCCGCTGGTGTACTGGCTGGGGTCGAAGCCGGCGGGGCTGGCTTCGGAACAGTAGACCAGGGTGCTGGCGGCCTGGGCCATTGGCATAAAGGCCAGCAGGCCGGCGGCGAGGAGCAGTGGTTTGAAGGTGATTCTGTCCATGGAGACCCCTGAGATGGCTGGCATATAACACTGCCCAAAAGAAAAAACGGCGGTCACCGAGGTTACCGCCGTTCAGGGGGGAGCAGATAGTGGATGGGTGCTTATCAGTTCAGCGTCGGTGTGATTTCTATACGTGTAGGCGCCGAGGGTTCTATGACATAACCGTCGCTGCCAATTTCATTGCTGGCTCGTATCGTTATCGTCCTTGAGGCTTTTGCATGGATGTCAGTAATAGGTTCGAGTTCACCATCCTGTTCGTCTAGTTTGGTAACGATGAAATCGGATTTTGCGGTGACAGTGGTGACACCTTCTGCCGGGTCATAGTGGATGTAGTAATGTGGATCACGTCCGCTACCAAAGACGGTGCCTTTGAATCGAGAACTCTGAAATTCATCCGGGGCAGCGCCTAGCAGCCATTGATTGGCAACTTCAGACACTCGTGCTCTTAGTGCGGGATCAGGAATGACTCTTTCAAGGGCCTCGACATTTTTTTGTATGGCTTCATTGAGTTCGTCGGTTGAGAATTTCTTGCCTGCTTCCTGCTGCTGCTTGGCGATGTCAATTTCCAGTGCGATGCCATCCGGTGTTTGTATTGTGAACTTGCTGCGATTGATATCTTTAATGAACTGCTCACTGTAATCGCTTGTGCCTAACGTCGAAGCGCTGGCTTTTGGGGGCAGTGTGGCCTTGGCTGGGTTCTCTTCGGTTGTCCAGGAGATTTGCGGTAGGGTGTTACCTTCATCGTTCACGACAATGCCGTAGGTATAACCGTGTTCATTAAGATTGAAGTATTTGTCCAGTATGTCGGCCCCCTTCATTTTCGAGCCATCCAGTTCCAGGAACTGGTCTGAAATCATTGGCGAGAGCTTGGCTTCGGTACTTGGCGTCGGCGAAACCGAGCGTTGCCATGGCCATTTCATGCCGCCATCTGCCGGCGCCCTTACCCATTCGCCGTCACGGCCAGGATGGACGCGCATCACCGCCCTGCCGGTCGCAGGGCTGATAATCGACGTTGCGCTATCCCCCATCCGGTAACGGCTTTCGATCTCGAATACCTTGCTGCTGCCGGTTTCATCGGTATGACGGACAAAGTTCCAGCGCTTGCCCTCGCTGTCCGTGACTCGATAAACACCCAGCGCATCGGGCGTGGTATTGGCGATGAATTGCTCGCCATTAGGCACGGCATGCTCGCTCATTTTCACGAGGCCGGATGAAGGCGTCCGGAAGCGGTTGGCCGTAAAAGGCGCTGTATTCAGGATGGGAGGGATGCCTGATCCACCCGTCTGCGTTGTATGGATTGGGTTTTCATCAATGGGCGGGACCGGTGCCCCTGGCGTCGGGAGTTTTTCTTGCGGCAGTTTAAACGGATCTTTCGCCGCCCCGCTGGCGCCCGCCGAAAACAGCGTGTTAAGTGTGCCGTCGAAGGTTTTCCAGGCGCCATCTTTACGTTCTGCCTGGGTATCGCCCGACCCGGCTTTTTCAGCGCCCAACGCGACTTCCGTAAGGCCGGTACCGACCGCTGCAGCGGCGAGCGGCCAGCCAAGGGGCGCCAGTTTGGCAAAGAGTTGCGCACCCACCGAAATGTCATTGAGCCAGGTATCCCGGCTGACCTCGCTGTTGGATTTGATCGCAGTATCGGCATCGCTGGTCATGCGCGCTTTCGCCTCGTCCTTGAGGTGCGTAAAGACGTCCTTCTCGATTTTAATATCGCCGCGGTCGATGGTTTTGCCTTCCCAGTTCTCCCAGTCGCCGCTGGCGAGATGGGCCAATGAAGAGTCCACGCCATACTTGCCGAATGCACCGCCGTCCTGACGGATATAGGCGGAAAAGTGTGAGGCCAGGGCTGCGCGTTTTTGCGGGTCCTTGGCTTGATCGACCACCCAGTCGTCCATTTTCTTCAGCGAGTCGAAGCGTAAAAACGCTGGGGTGGCGCCCGGAAGCCAGAGTATTTGCCTGCCGTCTCGCCGGTTGTTCTCGTAGTTGTATTGGCCGTCATCCAGATCGGCAAATCGAATGATGTTGCTGGGATAACCGTTTATATCGAAGGCATGTGCCCGAAGTTTGCCTTTTGCCGGTGCCTCAGCGCGTAGTTGGTCAACGGTGATGGAGGTATTTTCATCAACGGCAACATTAGAGGCCGCCCCCATCACCAATTTATAGTCATCACGGCTGAATTTATGTTCGTCGGCCAACAGCGCCTGTTCGGTCGGGGACTTGGCCTCAATGGCCTTCAACTGCTGGCGGGCCTGATTGACGAATTCGCCTTTTGCCACCGCACGAAAATCGCTTTCGTGAGTGTTCCAGAACTCGTCGATTTTTTTCGTGGCGATATCCTGGAAGTTGGCACTCCATACGCCACGCATGAAGACGGAAGGGGAGAAGGGGAATTCGTTGTGCGCGCCGTAGCCGTTTTTCTTGCTCTGCCCTGGACCTTCGGTATAGATGCCGCCGTTGCTATCCAGCTCGCCGGGGTCCCAGTCATGTTCGGAGAAGTTATTCAGTACCGCCTCCGTCAGGGTTTTCGAGTTGTGAGGCTCCTCACCGGGGTGCTCCCAACCTGACCGCGCGCGTGCTTCCGTCACGCCGCCATGAAAACGATGCAGGTACAGTTTGTCGGCGTCCAACGGTTCCAGTTTGGCCAGTTGGTCCTTGGGTAAATGCTCCCGGAGGATGTTCTGCGCCAGTTGTTTGGCCTGCGCGCGCAGGTTTGGCATCGCTTGCGCCACGCCTGTTGCCAGCTTGGTGTAGGCCAGTTTTTGAGGCGCCTGGGTATAAAACTGCCCGGCAGCGGCGCGCTGTGTTTCAAGCGCGCCTATGGATTGCTTTTCGTTTGGCGGGGCGTCGAAGGTTTTCTGGCGATTTAACTGGAGCACGCGCTGCTGGCTCTGGCCGACGTTGGCGGAATTGGGTTCGCCATAAAACGTCGCGATCGTCTTCATTGACGCGCCGATAGACCCTGCGCCGAAGCTCAGGTTCAGGGATTGTTTTGGGGCAGGCGCAATGACGCTGGCGGCGTCGAGCAACGGCCCGGCGACTTGTCTCCAGCCCGAAGTGTCGTTGAGCGAAAACTGCTTTTCAACCCCGTCGACCTTGGCCGACATGGCGCCGGTGGATGGAACGATTTTCACCGTGGCAGGATCGACTTTCTGTTCGCGTAACCAGTTCTGCACCACCGGGCCTTCGAATACGTTGCGATAGTGGCCCAGCCATTGCCCTAGAACCGTCTGGGGCGGCACCGCAATCAGCCCCACCGGGAGGCCATCGATCTTTTTCTGCCATTCGCGGGTGAAACCTTCCACCAGTGCGGCGTCACCCGGTGCGGCAGGGTTGGCAGTGGCCTCATGGCGCTTGTAAATATCTGCGACTGTGCGTTGCTGCTCTGATAGCGCCTGTTCCCCGCGTATGGAGGGGGAACGGTAAGTGTCGGTTGGCGCGGGTGCGGCAAAGGCGTGGGTCCGTTCAAGCGTGTCTGTCGTGGCCTTTGTCAGGTCTGGCAAACCATAGAAATGCGCAACTTTGCCCAGCTCGAACGTATCGCGCAGGGCATCGTTATAGTGAACGGGGGCCGCGCCGCCACTGGCGATGACCGTGCTCGCCGACAATATGGGGCCTGCAACCGTTGACCAGCCGGAGCTATCGGTCAGGCTGAACGTGCGGCGCTGGCCGTGAATGGCGGCCGAAATTGCACCACTGTCGGGAAGAATCACGATGCTTGCGGGCGCAATGCCTTTGCTCTTTATCCAGCTTTGAAAGTCGGGGTTGTTTAGCGCGATGGCCAATTGGGTTCGCCACTGTCCCAGTGTGGAGTTTGGCGGGATTTGAATCGGGGCGGCGTATTCGCCTCTTGTGCTGTTGAGCGCACTGAGGAAGTTTTGCACCAATTGGCTATCGCCAGGCGCGCGCGGGGTAGAGGGCGTGGCGGAGTCGGATGAAGTATCCGAGGCGGCTGACGGGCTGGGGGTGAAGGTTTTGGTCGACGCTGGGTTTACGACGGAAAGTGTCATCGTTGGAGTTCTCGGTAGTGATGTGGATACACGCCCGCAGATCACTCCTTGTTTATCTGAGGGTACTGATGTGTGCCGAAAATCGAGAAAACGATTCCACGCTAGATGTCAGCGGGGGTTACTGCTGATTGCCATTCACAAAAAAACGGCGCGAGCCTGAGGTCGCGCCGTTTTTTGGGTTCGTGGGAGGGTTATTGAAGCACTTCGATGACCCCCTCCGCCGACATACTGACCTGGCTGGTGCCGGCTTCCACTTCCGGCGTCGGCGCCGAGTCCATCTCTGCGGCTTTCATCATCATGGCGCCGCGCGCGTAAGGCTGTGGATAACCATTGGTGTTGAAGTTCAGGTTGACGATCTTGTAACCCTTGCCGCCCAACGCATCGGTGGCCAGTTGCGCACGCGCCTTGAACGCGTTGACGGCGTCTTTGAGCAGTGCATCCTCGCTGGCCTTGCGGGTCGGGTTGGCGATGGCGAAGTCCATGCTGTTCATCTTCAGGTGGGTCAGCATTTCGCCAGTGAGCTTGGACAAGGCGGCAAAGTCCGAGCTTTCCATGCGCAGTTCGGCACGTTCGCGCCAGCCGGTGATTTTCTGGTTCTTGTTGTCGTAGATCGGGTAGCTGTTGCGGCTACCCTGGCGCAGGGTCACGCTTTTGACTTCGCGAGCCTGGGCCAGGGCCTTGTTCATGGTGGTGGTGATTTCCGCGGCGAGCTTGCCCGGGTCGGTGTTTTGGGATTCGGTGTAGAGGGTGACGATCATCTGGTCGCGTGCCACTTCCTGGCTGACCTCGGCACGCAGGGAAATCTGGTTGTAATGCAGTTCATCGGCGGCGATGGCCGGAAGGCTGGTCAGGACCCCGGCGCTGAGGGTGAGAACGGCAGCATTGCGAATGAAACGGGACATGGAAGCTCCTTGGGATGTTCGTGTCGATATGACTGTAGACGGTGGTGTCGGGTTCTTCGGGTTTACACATTCGCTACACATTGTCGTGGCGCCGACGAACGGTAATTTACCGCGCCTGCGTCAAAGAGCCACACACGCCGTGCCAGCGTGTCTGCTTCGTTTATACTCCTGCCGATCCGCCTGCAGCGCTCACCGGGAGAGCTCATGCTCGCCGTCGTAAAACTGACTTCCGCCACCCGCCAGAACCTCTGGCGCCTGACGTTCATTCGCACCCTGGTGCTGGCCGCGCAGGCCGGTTCGGTCGGGCTTGCCTATTGGTTCGACCTGCTGGCGCTGCCATGGCTGCAACTGAGCGTGACCCTGGGCTTTTCCACCGTGCTGTGTGTGTTTACCGCCATCCGGTTGCGCACCACCTGGCCGGTGACCGAGCTGGAGTACGCCCTGCAGTTGGCCTGCGACCTGTTTATCCACAGTGTGTTGCTGTATTTCTCCGGCGGTTCCACCAATCCGTTTGTTTCGTATTACCTGGTGCCCCTGACCATCGCGGCCGTGACCTTGCCGTGGCGCTACTCGGTGGTGCTTTCCGGCATTGCCCTGACCCTGTACACCTTGCTGCTGGCGCAGTTCTACCCGTTGCAGACGTTCCCCATCGCCCGGGAAAACCTGCAGATCTACGGGATGTGGCTGAGCTTCGCGCTGTCCGCTGCCGTCATCACCTTTTTTGCCGCCCGCATGGCCGAAGAACTGCGCCGCCAGGAAGAGTTGCGTGCCATTCGCCGCGAAGAAGGCCTGCGCGACCAGCAACTGCTGGCTGTCGCCACCCAGGCCGCCGGTGCGGCCCATGAGTTGGGCACACCCCTGGCGACCATGAGCGTACTGCTCAACGAAATGACCCAGGACCATCACGACCCGGCACTGCAAGAAGATCTCGGCGTGCTGCGCGAACAGGTCAAGCAGTGCAAGCAAACCTTGCAGCAACTGGTGCGCGCCGCCGAAGCCAATCGCCGCCTGGCGGTGGAGATGCAGGACGTGACCCAGTGGCTCGACGAAGCCTTGAACCGCTGGCACTTGATGCGTCCCGAAGCCAGTTACCGTTTCCACCTGCTGGGGCAGGGCAGCGTGCCGCGCTTGGCGCCGCCGCCGGACTTGACCCAAGCCCTGCTCAACCTGCTGAACAATGCCGCCGATGCCTGCCCCGAAGGCCTCGAAGTGCAGTTGGACTGGAATACCGAAGACCTGACCATCAGCATTCGTGACCACGGCGCCGGCGTGCCGCTGGCCATCGCCGAGCAGATCGGTAAACCGTTCTTTACCACCAAGGGCAAAGGCTTCGGCCTCGGCCTGTTTTTGAGCAAGGCCAGCGTGACCCGCGCGGGCGGCTCAGTGAAGCTCTATAGTCATGAGGAAGGCGGCACGCTCACCGAGCTGCGCCTACCCCGTGTCGCACGAGGAGATATCGATGAGTGACGAGATCCAAGTCGAAGGCGAAGAACTGCCGCACCTGTTGCTGGTAGATGATGACGCTACCTTTACCCGCGTCATGGCGCGTGCCATGAGCCGTCGCGGTTTCCGCGTCAGCACGGCAGGTTCCGCAGAAGAAGGCCTGAGCATCGCCCAGGCCGACTTGCCGGACTACGCCGCGCTCGACTTGAAAATGGACGGCGACTCCGGCCTGGTGCTGCTGCCCAAGCTGCTCGAACTCGATCCGGAAATGCGCGTGGTAATCCTCACCGGTTATTCCAGCATCGCCACCGCCGTCGAAGCCATCAAGCGCGGCGCCTGCAACTACCTGTGCAAACCGGCGGACGCCGACGACGTGCTGGCTGCCTTGCTCTCCGAGCACGCCGACCTCGACACCCTGGTGCCGGAAAACCCAATGTCGGTGGACCGCCTGCAGTGGGAACACATCCAGCGTGTGCTGACCGAGCACGAAGGCAATATCTCGGCCACCGCCCGTGCCCTGGGCATGCACCGTCGTACCCTGCAACGTAAGTTGCAGAAGCGCCCGGTACGGCGCTGAACGCCGGCTGAACAATCTGATTCAGGCCGCACGGCACCTTGAACCGATCGTCTATGATCGGTTCAAACGCCTGTTACATTTTCTTACAGGGCCTGAACGATGAATCAGAACGCTGAGTACTCCGCGGTCAACGACGCGGTGCATGGGCACTTTTTTCGCCGAACCTGGGCGATGATCACGCCCTATTGGCGCAGTGAAGAGAAGGGCAAGGCCTGGTTGTTGCTGGTGGCGGTGATTGGTTTGTCACTGTTCAGCGTCGCGATCTCCGTGTGGATCAACCACTGGTACAAGGATTTCTACAACGCCCTGGAACATAAGGACACGGCGGCTTTCTGGCAGCTGATTGGCTATTTCGGCGGTATCGCTGCGGTGGCCATCCTCGGTGCGGTTTACCGCTTGTACCTGACCCAGATGCTGACCATCCGCTGGCGTGCCTGGCTGACCGAAAAACACTTCGCGCGTTGGCTCAGCGATAAAAACTACTACCAGATGGAGCAGGGCGGTTACACCGACAACCCGGACCAGCGGATTTCCGAAGACCTCAATACCTTCACCTCCAGCACCTTGAACTTGGGGGTGGGGCTGCTGCGCAACGTGGTCAGCCTGGTGTCGTTTTCCATCATCCTGTGGGGCGTGTCGGGCAGTATCGAAGTGTTTGGCTTCACCATCCCCGGCTACATGTTCTGGTGTGCTTTGCTTTATGCCGCCGTGGGCAGTTGGCTGACGCACCTGATCGGCCGTCGCTTGATTGGGCTGAACAACCAGCAGCAACGCTTTGAAGCGGACTTGCGTTTTTCCATGGTGCGGGTGCGCGAGAACGCCGAGAGCATCGCCTTGTACAACGGCGAGCCGAATGAAAATCGACGTTTGAGCCAACGCTTCGGCCGGGTCTGGCATAACTTCTGGGACATCATGAAAGTGTCCAAGCGCCTGACCTTCTTCACTGCCGGCTACGGCCAGATCGCAATCATCTTTCCGTTTATCGTCGCCGCGCCGCGCTACTTCGCCGGCAAGATCGAGTTGGGCGAGCTGATGCAAATCAACTCGGCGTTCGGCAACGTCCAAGACAACTTCAGCTGGTTTATCAGCGCGTACACGGAGCTGGCCAGTTGGCGCGCCACCAGTGATCGTCTGCTGAGTTTCCAGCAGGCCATGAGCGATAACGAGCAGCGCCCTGCGGCCATCGACGTGCGCCCGGAAGGCGAGCGCCTGGTGGTAGAGAAGCTCGGCATGGATCTGGCCGATGGTCGCCACTTGCTCGCCGACGCCGACATGATCGTCGAGCCGGGCCAGCGCCTGATGCTCAGCGGGCGTTCCGGCAGCGGTAAAAGTACGTTGCTGCGTGCCATGGGCCAACTGTGGCCGGCGGGCCACGGCAGCATTCGCCTGCCGGCGGCGCGCTACCTGTTCCTGCCGCAGAAGCCGTATCTGCCGATTGGCACGTTGAAGGCCGCGTTGAGTTATCCACAGGACGACGGCGTGTACCTGGACGAACGTTATGCACAGGTCCTGCAAACCTGCCGTTTGCCGCACCTGGTCGCTCGACTGGAGGAAGCCAATCACTGGCAACGCATGCTCTCGCCGGGCGAGCAGCAGCGCCTGGCGTTTGCCCGCGCGCTGCTATTCGCGCCGCAGTGGCTGTACATGGACGAAGCGACCTCGGCCATGGATGAAGAGGATGAGGCGACGTTGTACCAGGCGTTGATCGATGAACTGCCGGGGCTGAGCATCGTCAGTGTCGGCCATCGCAGCAGCCTCAAGCGCTTCCATGGGCGGCATGTGCGGATCGACAGTGGGTTGTTGCAGGAACAGCCCGTCTCCTGAGGCCGGACTCGGTCAGTGTGGGAGGGAGCTTGCTCCCGATAGCAGTGTGTCAGTCAGCCCATGTATCAACTGATCCGCCGCTATCGGGAGCAAGCTCCCTCCCATATTGGATCTCCAGCGTTCTGGAGATTGAGGCCCAACAAAAAGCCCGGCTGATCATCGATCAGCCGGGCTTTTTTTACAGCGCCTGAAAAGACTTACTTCTTCAAGCCGTAATGCTCATCCAGCATGCCTGGCGCGTTCGGCGTTTTTGGCGCGTAGTCCCGTGGCGGCTCCTGGTTTTCCCGTGGCGGGGTCAGGCGATCCCGTGGGGTCTGCGGTGCATCGGAATGCAGCGCGGCCAGCAGGCGCTGACGGGTGATGTCGTCGAGCGCCAGGCGGTTGGCGCCATCGGCGAGGTGATCCTGTACTTCCTGGTAGCTCTGTGTGAGCTTCTTGACCAGGGTCGCGGTGCTGTTGAAGTGGGTAACAACCTCGTTCTGATAACTGTCAAAACGTTCCTGAATGTCATCCAACTGACGCTGCGTGCGGTTAGGCGCGGCATTCGGCAGCAAGCGAGCAACCAGGAATCCAATGGCGACACCGGCAACCAGGGCAAGAGTCGGCAACAACCAAACTAAGAGCGAGTGTTCCACGAGTCCTTCCTCTATAAACGGCTTTGCTTTACGTTAACGGCTCGGACCTGCGCTGTATACCGCGATTAAGCTCGCAATGATGCCATGCACAGACTTTTAGCTAGACGAGTCGACCCTTTGAGAGGTCACGGAGTTCATTCCTTGCTCATGCGTGAAACCCCTGTTTTGATCGATGGCCCGGTAGGCCAATTGGAAGCCCTGTACCTCGACAACCCCGAACCACGTGGCCTGGCGCTGATCTGCCATCCGAATCCGGTGCAGGGTGGGACGATGCTCAATAAAGTCGTTTCGACCCTGCAACGCACCGCGCGCGATGCCGGTTTGATCACGTTGCGTTTCAATTACCGTGGCGTCGGTGCCAGCGCCGGCACCCATGACATGGCCAGCGGTGAAGTAGACGATGCCGAAGCGGCCGCCACCTGGTTGCGCAAAAAGCATCCCGACCTGCCCATCACCTTGCTCGGTTTTTCCTTTGGTGGCTATGTCGCCGCCAGCCTCGGTGGCCGTCTGGAAGCCAAGGGCGAAAAGCTCGCGCACCTGTTCATGGTCGCCGCTGCGGTGATGCGTCTGGGCGATACCGACGTGCTGCCCCAGAACTGCCCGTTGACCCTGATCCAGCCGGAAACCGACGAAGTCGTCGACCCGCAACGGGTCTATGACTGGTCCGCCGCCCTGAAACGCCCCCATGAGCTGCTGAAAGTGGCAGAATGCGGACACTTTTTTCATGGCAAGCTGACCGATCTGAAGGATCTGGTGCTGCCGCGCCTCTCGAATTGATAGCAGTCTGATAAGCGATTACCCATGACGACTCGTACCCGTATCCTCACCGGCATCACCACCACCGGCACGCCGCACCTGGGCAACTACGCCGGGGCGATCCGCCCGGCGATCCTGGCCAGTCAGGACGCCAATGCCGACTCCTTCTACTTCCTGGCCGACTACCACGCCCTGATCAAATGCGATGACCCGCAGCGCATCCAGCGCTCGCGCATGGAAATCGCCGCGACCTGGCTGGCCGGTGGCCTGGATGTGAACCGGGTGACGTTCTATCGCCAGTCCGACATCCCCGAGATCCCCGAGCTGACCTGGCTGCTGACTTGCGTGGCCGCCAAGGGCCTGCTCAACCGCGCCCACGCCTACAAAGCGTCGGTGGACAAGAACGTGGAAAACGGCGAAGACCCGGATGCGGGCATCACCATGGGCCTGTACAGCTACCCGGTGCTGATGGCGGCGGACATTTTGATGTTCAACGCGCACAAGGTGCCGGTGGGTCGCGACCAGATCCAGCACGTGGAAATGGCCCGCGACATCGGCCAGCGCTTCAACCACCTGTTCGGCAACGGTAAAGAATTCTTCACCATGCCCGAGGCGTTGATCGAAGAAAGCGTCGCCACCTTGCCGGGCCTGGACGGTCGCAAGATGTCGAAGAGCTACGACAACACCATCCCGTTGTTCAGCAGCGCCAAGGACATGAAAGACGCGATCTCGCGGATCGTCACCGACTCCCGCGCGCCCGGCGAAGCCAAAGACCCGGACAATTCGCACCTGTTCACCTTGTACCAGGCGTTTGCCAGCAAGGCCCAGGAACAGGAATTTCGCGCCGAGTTGTTGCAAGGCCTGGGCTGGGGCGAGGCGAAGAACCGTCTGTTCCAACTGCTGGACGGTCAACTGGGTGAAGCCCGCGAGCGCTATCACCAATTGATGTCGCGCCCGGCGGACATGGAAGACCTGCTGCTGATCGGCGCCCAAAAAGCCCGCGCCGTGGCCGCGCCGTTCCTCGCCGAACTGCGTGAGGCAGTGGGCCTGCGTTCGTTCGTCAACCAGGCCGCAGCGCCGGTCAGCACCAAGAAAAAGGCCGCCAAAGCTGCACGCTTCGTGAGCTTTCGTGAAGACGACGGCAGCTTCCGCTTCCGCCTGCTGGCGGCCGATGGCGAGCAACTGCTGTTGTCGCGCAATTTTGCCGACGGCAAAGCGGCTGGCGCAGTGACCAAGCAATTGCAAAGTGGCGCTGCGCTGGACGTGCGCACTGAAGCCCTGAGCTTCAGTGTATGGCTGGACGCCGCCGCAGTGGCCGACAGCGCTACGTTCGCCGATGCCGCGTCGCGCGATGCCGCCATCGAAGCCCTGCGCGTCGCATTGACCCCCCTCGAGGATTAACCCGACCAAGGGTTGATTGCCATTATCCGGGGCCGTCGTTACAGTGACGGCCCGTTTTTGTTGCCTTGCTAACGAAATTATGACGCCCCTAGAACGATATCAAGCTGATCTGAAACGCCCTGAATTCTTCCACGATGCGGCCCAGGAAACGGCGGTGCGTCATTTGCAACGCCTGTACGAAGACCTGGTCGCGGCCTCGCAGAGCAAACCCGGGGTGTTCAGCAAGTTGTTTGGCAAGAAAGGCTACACGCCGGTCAAGGGCCTGTACTTCTGGGGCGGCGTCGGTCGCGGCAAGACCTACCTGGTGGACACCTTCTTCGAAGCGTTGCCGTTCAGGGAAAAGGTCCGCACGCACTTCCACCGCTTCATGAAGCGCGTCCACGAAGAGATGAAAACCCTGCCGGGCGAGAAAAACCCGCTGACCATCATCGCCAAGCGGTTCTCCGCAGAAGCGCGGGTGATCTGTTTCGATGAGTTCTTCGTCTCCGACATCACCGACGCCATGATCCTCGGCACCTTGATGGAAGAGTTGTTCAAGAACGGCGTGACCCTGGTCGCTACCTCGAACATCGTGCCCGATGGCCTGTACAAGGATGGCCTGCAACGCGCGCGCTTCCTGCCGGCCATTGCGCTGATCAAGCAGAACACCGAGATCGTCAACGTCGACAGTGGCGTCGATTACCGCCTGCGGCACCTGGAGCAAGCGGAGTTGTTCCACTTCCCGCTCAACGATGCGGCGCAAGAAAGCCTGCGCAAAAGCTTCCGCGCCCTCACGCCGGAATGCACCCAGGCGGTGGAAAACGACAAGTTGATCATCGAAAACCGCGAAATCATCGCCTTGCGCACCTGCGATGACGTGGCGTGGTTCGACTTCCGTGAACTGTGCGACGGCCCGCGCAGCCAGAACGACTACATCGAACTGGGCAAGATCTTCCACGCCGTGATCCTCAGTGGCGTGGAGCAGATGAGCGTCAGCACCGACGACATCGCGCGCCGCTTTATCAACATGGTCGACGAGTTCTATGACCGCAACGTCAAGTTGATCATCTCGGCGGAAGTCGAGCTCAAGGACCTCTACACCGGCGGTCGCTTGAACTTTGAATTCCAGCGCACCCTGAGCCGCTTGCTGGAAATGCAATCCCACGAGTTCCTGTCGCGGGCGCACAAGCCTTAAGCACGACGCAGCTCCAATGTGGGAGGGAGCAAGCTCCCTCCCACATTTGGTCCTTGTACGGCCCTGATTACGCGGCTTGCTGGAACTGCTGGCGGTACTGGTTCGGTGACAGCTCGGTGTGCTGCCTGAACAACCGCGCAAAGAAGCTCGCATCGTCGTAACCCACCTCATAACTGATGGTCTTGATGCTCTTGCGGCTGCCCGAAAGCAGTCCTTTTGCCGTCTCGATACGCAGCCGTTGCAGGTAATGCAGCGGTTTGTCGCCGGTGGCGGTCTGGAAGCGGCGCATGAAGTTGCGGATGCTCATGCCGTGTTCCCGGGCGACGTCCTCGAAGCGGAACTTGTCGGCGAAATGTTCTTCGAGCCAGTGCTGGATTTGCAGGATGATCACGTCCTGGTGCAGCTTCTGCCCGCCGAAACCGATCCGTCCCGGCGAGTAGCTACGCTGCACTTCGTAAAGAATGTCGCGGGCCACGGCCTGGGCGATATTGGCGCCGCAGAAGCGTTCGATCAAATAAATGTAGAGGTCGCAGGCGGAGGTGGTACCGCCGGCGCAGTACAGGTTGTCGGCGTCGGTGAGGTGCTTGTCCTGGTTAAGTTGGACCTTGGGGAAGCGCTCGCTGAAGGCATTGAAGAAACGCCAGTAGGTCGTCGCCTCCTTCCCATCGAGCAGCCCGGCTTCGGCCAGCCAGAACACCCCGTTGGCTACGCCGCAGACTACGGCGCCGCGGGCGTGCTGTTCACGCAGCCACGGCAGCACTTGCGGGTAACGCGTACACAGGGCGTCGAAGTCATCCCAGAAAGCCGGTAGCACGATGATGTCGGCGTCTTCCAGCCCGCCGTCCATCGGCATGATCACATCACTGAAGCTGTGTGCCGATTGCCCGTCGGGGCTGACCAGGCGGGTTTCGAACGCGGGGGTCAGGCCCAGGCCTTGTTGTTTGCCGTAACGCAGGCTGGCGAGGTGGAAGAAATCCTTGGCTTGCATGAGGGTGGAAGCGAATACCCGATCAATGGCCAAAATGCTGACGCGCCGCAGGGGCGTGGAGATTTGGTTAGACATAATTTCATTTATTCTTATAGGGGAAAGTGGTCACCAGACGGCTGGATCGTCTTATTTTTTGTCGCATGTGTCCAGTGTCCCGTGACGTCGTCGGGGCATAGGCTCTGTGGTTCGTCTTTGTCCGACAATCCACGCAGGTGACCCATGATCCCCAGAACCTTGTTCAGTTCGGAACACGAGCTCTTCCGCCAGAGCGTGCGCACCTTCCTTGAAAAAGACGCCGCGCCGTTCCACGCGCAATGGGAGAAGCAGGGCTATATCGACCGCACGCTGTGGAACAAGGCCGGCGAGGCGGGGATGTTGTGCTCCCATCTGCCGGAGGAGTACGGCGGCCTGGGTGCGGACTTTCTTTACAGCGCAGTGGTGATCGAAGAAATCAGCCGTCTGGGGCTGACCGGCATCGGTTTCTCCCTGCATTCGGATATTGTCGCGCCGTACATCCTGCATTACGGCAGTGAGGCGTTGAAGCACAAATACCTGCCCAGATTGATCTCCGGCGAGATGGTCACGGCCATCGCAATGACCGAGCCGGGTGCCGGGTCCGATCTGCAAGGGGTCAAGACCAGCGCAGTGCTGGACGGCGATGAGTATGTGATCAACGGCTCCAAGACCTTCATCACCAACGGCTTTCTCGCCGATCTGGTGATCGTGGTCGCCAAGACCGACCCCAAGGCCGGCGCCAAGGGCACCAGCCTGTTCCTGGTGGAGGCCGCCACGCCGGGCTTCGATAAGGGCAAGCGCCTGGAGAAAGTCGGCATGAAGGCCCAGGACACCTCTGAGCTGTTCTTCCAGGATGTCCGTGTACCCAAGGAAAACTTGCTGGGCCAGGCGGGCATGGGCTTTGCCTATTTGATGCAGGAGTTGCCCCAGGAGCGCTTGACCGTGGCGATTGGCGCGCTGTCGTCAGCCGAAGCAGCGCTGCAATGGACGCTCGACTACACCCGTGAGCGCAGGGCGTTCGGCAAGGCGATTGCCGATTTCCAGAACACCCGCTTCAAATTGGCGGAGATGGCCACCGAGATCCAGATCGGCCGCGTGTTCGTCGATAAGTGCCTGGCATTGCACCTTGAGGGCAAGCTCGACGTGCCCACCGCCGCGATGGCCAAGTACTGGGCCACGGACCTGCAATGCAAGGTGCTCGACGAGTGCGTGCAATTGCATGGCGGCTACGGCTTCATGTGGGAATACCCGATCGCCCGCGCCTGGGCGGATGCGCGGGTGCAGCGGATTTATGCGGGGACCAACGAGATCATGAAGGAGATTATTGCGCGGGCGCTTTGATTTCGGTGGTGTGGCTGAGGGCCTCATCGGGGGCAAGCCCCCTCCCACACTTATACTTGTGAACTCGGTCAACTGTGGGAGGGGGCTTGCCCCCGATAGCGGTCTAGAGATCAATCAAGGTGCTGGATTAGGATGATCCTTCTGAATCGCCTCAATCCCCTCCAGCACCTCTTTCGACAGTTTCAAGTCAGCGCTGGCAAGGTTGCTGTCCAGTTGCTCCAGGCTCGTCGCACCAATGATGTTGCTGGTCACGAACGGCTGCTGCGTGACGAACGCCAACGCCATCTGCGCCGGGTCCAGGCCGTGTTCGCGGGCCAGTGCCACATAGCGGCTGCACGCCGCTTCCGACTGCGGGTTGAAGTAGCGGCTGAAGCGGCTGTATTCCGTCAGGCGGGCTTTTGCCGGGCGTGCACCGCCTTCGTATTTGCCGCTGAGCATGCCGAACGCCAGGGGCGAATAAGCCAGCAAGCCACACTGTTCGCGAATCGCGATTTCCGCCAGGCCCACTTCAAAGCTGCGGTTGAGCAGGTTGTAGGGGTTCTGGATCGACACTGCGCGGGTCCAGCCACGGGCTTCGGCCAGGGCGAGGAATTTCATGGTGCCCCATGGTGTTTCGTTGGACAGGCCGATGTGGCGGATCTTGCCGGCCTTCACTTGCGCGTCCAGCGCTTCGAGGGTTTCCTCCAGCGGCGTCAGGTCGTCTTCGTCCTTGTGCTTGTAGCCCAACTGGCCGAAGAAGTTGGTGCTGCGCTCCGGCCAATGCAATTGGTAGAGGTCGATCCAGTCGGTCTGCAGGCGCTTGAGGCTGGCATCCAGGGCGTCGACGATTTGCTTGCGGTTGTGGCGCGGGTGGCCGCCGCGGATGTAATCGATGGTATTGCCGGGGCCGGCGATCTTGCTGGCGAGAATCCAGTCGGCCCGGTCGCCGTGGCTTTTGAAGTAATTACCGATGTAACGCTCGGTGGTGGCATAGGTATCGGCCTTGGGCGGCACCGGGTACATTTCTGCCGTGTCGAGGAAGTTGATCCCTGCGGCCTTGGCCCGTTCGATCTGTGCGAAGGCCTCTGCCTCGCTGTTCTGCTCGCCCCAGGTCATGGTGCCCAAGGCTATCGCGCTTACGTTCAGATCGGTACGGCCCAGCTGTCGATAATCCATCGGATGCTCCTTTGGGGAAAACAATCATAAAAGCAGGTTGAATTTTTTTTCGCAATCTGCATAATTGCCCACCTCTTTCTGCAGTGGAAGTGATGCGCCGCCTGCCGAAGAATCTTGCCGTTGAACGGACGCGCCGACCCGAGCCCCCGATAGCGTCTGTATCCGGCTGCCTTTGACTTGTCAAAGTACGCACTATTCAGTAAGATCCGCCGTCTAATTTACAGGGCGGCCCCTGAGGCTATTAAAGAATGACAACTTTTACTGCAAAACCGGAAACAGTTCAGCGCGACTGGTTTGTCGTCGACGCCGCTGGTCAGACTCTGGGTCGTCTGGCCACTGAAGTCGCCAGCCGTCTGCGTGGCAAGCACAAGCCTGAATACACCCCTCACGTTGACACCGGTGACTACATCGTGATCATCAACGCTGAGCAGGTACGTGTTACCGGCAACAAAGCGCAAGACAAAATGTACTACCGTCACTCCGGTTTCCCAGGCGGCATCAAGTCTTCTAATTTCGAAGGTCTGATCGCCAAGAAGCCTGAGGCCCCGATTGAAATCGCGGTTAAAGGCATGCTGCCGAAGGGCCCACTGGGTCGCGATATGTTTCGCAAGCTGAAAGTCTATGCGGGCGCTGCTCACCCTCATGCTGCTCAGCAGCCCCAAGAACTGAAGTTTTAACGGAATAGTTCATTATGTCGGCGACTCAAAATTACGGCACTGGCCGTCGCAAAACCGCAACCGCACGCGTTTTCCTGCGTCCGGGCACTGGTAACATCTCGATCAACAACCGCACTCTGGAAAATTTCTTCGGCCGCGAAACTGCCCGCATGGTAGTTCGTCAGCCGCTGGAACTGACCGAGACCGTTGAAAAGTTCGACATCTACGTCACCGTTATCGGTGGCGGTGTAAGTGGTCAAGCTGGCGCAATCCGCCACGGTATCACTCGCGCTCTGATGCAGTACGACGAAACCCTGCGTGGCGCTCTGCGCAAAGCTGGCTTCGTGACTCGCGATGCTCGTGAAGTTGAACGTAAGAAAGTCGGTCTGCGTAAAGCGCGTAAGCGTCCGCAGTACTCGAAGCGTTAATTCGCTTTACGTTCCACAAAAACGCCCAGTCTCCTCACGGAGCTGGGCGTTTTTTATTGCCTGCGATTTATGTATAAATTTCGGCGTGACAACTTGCCACAGCCGTAGACCCCCTATACTACAAGGCTTGGAGCTGGAGCTCCGGGTAATTCCCTTGTCAGGGGTGGGGCTTTTCATTACCATTCGGCAAAATTTTTATAAGTTCAGATTTAATACTTAGTAGACGCCTGATTTAACAGGCCAAAAAGCTGATGGGAGAGGACTGAATGAGCAATGACGGCGTGAATGCAGGCCGGCGTCGCTTCTTGGTAGCAGCCACATCCGTGGTGGGTGCTGCAGGAGCGGTGGGGGCTGCGGTCCCGTTCGTGGGGTCATGGTTTCCCAGTGCCAAGGCGAAAGCCGCAGGTGCACCGGTGAAAGTGAATATTGGCAAGATTGAGCCAGGCCAGCAGATGATTGCTGAGTGGCGCGGTCAGCCGGTCTTCATTGTTCGTCGAACGGAGGAAATCCTGGGAAATCTGAAAAAGATCGAAGGCCAGTTGTCTGACCCGAAATCTGAGTTTTCCGACCAACCCGCCTACGCCAAAAACGAAGCACGTTCGATCAAGCCAGAGATTCTGCTGCTGGTCGGTCTGTGTACCCACTTGGGATGCTCACCTACTTTCCGCCCTGAAGTGGCGCCAGTCGACCTGGGCAAGGATTGGGTCGGCGGGTATTTCTGCCCCTGCCACGGTTCGCACTACGACCTGGCCGGCCGCGTCTACAAATCGCAACCTGCTCCACTGAACCTGCCCGTGCCTCCGCATAACTACGAATCTGACGACATCATTGTCATTGGCCTCGATAAGGAGAACGCGTGATGAGTAAGTTCATGGATTGGGTCGATGCGCGCTTCCCCGCCACTAAAATGTGGGAAGACCATCTCAGCAAGTATTACGCGCCAAAAAACTTCAACTTCTTCTACTTCTTCGGCTCCCTGGCACTGCTGGTGCTGGTCAATCAGATCGTCACCGGCGTCTGGCTGACCATGAGCTACACCCCGTCGGCGGAGGAGGCGTTCGCTTCCGTCGAATACATCATGCGTGACGTCGAGTACGGCTCGATCCTGCGCCTGCTGCACTCCACCGGCGCCTCGGCGTTCTTCATCGTGGTCTACCTGCATATGTTCCGTGGTTTGCTCTACGGTTCGTACCAGAAGCCGCGTGAGCTGGTGTGGGTGTTCGGCATGCTGATCTACCTGGCGCTGATGGCTGAAGCCTTCATGGGCTACCTGCTGCCGTGGGGCCAGATGTCGTACTGGGGCGCCCAGGTGATCATCTCGCTGTTCGGCGCGATCCCGGTGATCGGCAACGACCTGACCCAGTGGATTCGTGGTGACTACCTGATCTCGGGCATCACCCTGAACCGCTTCTTCGCGTTGCACGTGGTGGCCTTGCCGATCGTGATTCTCGGTTTGGTGGTGCTGCACATCCTGGCGCTGCACGAAGTGGGTTCGAACAACCCTGATGGTGTGGACATCAAGAAGCACAAGGACGAGAACGGCATCCCGCTGGATGGCATTCCGTTCCACCCGTACTACACCGTAAAAGATATTGTCGGTGTCGTCGTGTTCCTGTTCGTGTTCTGCTCGATCGTGTTCTTTTTCCCGGAGATGGGTGGTTATTTCCTGGAAAAACCTAACTTTGAGCAGGCCAACGCCTTCAAGACGCCTGTGCATATTGCCCCGGTCTGGTACTTCACGCCGTTCTACGCGATCTTGCGGGCGATCCCCGACAAGCTCATGGGCGTGATCGCCATGGGCGCGGCCATCGCGGTGCTGTTCGTGCTGCCGTGGCTCGACCGAAGCCCGGTCAAGTCCATGCGCTACAAGGGCTGGCTGAGCAAGATCTGGCTGTGGGTGTTCTGCATTGCGTTCGTGATCCTGGGTGTACTGGGTGTACTGGCGCCGACTCCTGAGCGCACGTTGCTGTCGCAGGTCTGCACCTTCCTGTACTTCGCCTACTTCATTCTGATGCCGTTCTACACCCGGCTTGAGAAGACCAAACCGGTTCCGGAAAGGGTGACTGGCTGATGAAAAAATTATTCGTTGCATTGATGCTTGCGGCGCTGCCGCTACTGTCCTTCGCTGCCGAGCAAGGCCCTGAGTTGGAAAAAGTCGCTATCGACGTGTCTGACAAAGCGGCCATGCAGGACGGCGCTCGCACATTCGCCAACTATTGCATGGGGTGCCACAGCGCCAAGTTCCAGCGATACGAGCGCGTGGCCGATGACTTGGGCATTCCGCACGAGGTGATGCTCAATAAGCTGGTGTTCACCGGCGCCAAGATTGGCGACCACATGAACATCGGCATGCAAACGGCGGACGCCAAGAACTGGTTCGGCGCTGCGCCGCCCGACCTGACCCTGGTGGCGCGGGTTCGCGGCACCGATTGGCTCTACGGCTACCTGAAATCCTTCTATGAAGACCCTGCACGTCCATGGGGCGTGAACAACGTGGTGTTCCCGAACGTCGGTATGCCTAACGTTCTGGTCGGCCTGCAGGGTCGCCAAGTGATAGGATGCAAGCAGGTTCAGGTAGTAGATGGCGGCAAGAAGCAATTTGACCCGTTGACCGGCACGCCGCTGACACATGAAGCGTGCGATCAACTGACCATCGTGCCCAAGTCCGGCGCGCTGAACGAAGAGCAGTTCGACGAGAAGGTCAAGAATCTCGTGACCTTCCTGGCCTACTCGGCCAACCCGGTCAAACTGCAGCACCAGCGCATTGGTACGTATGTCTTGCTGTACCTGGCTTTCTTCTTCGTATTCGCTTATCTGCTCAAGCGCGAATACTGGAAGGATGTGCATTGATCCAACCGTAAGCAATTGCTGTTAATCTTGCGCGCCCAGCGGCATCTCTAACCCGTAGCGACCTGGTCATCAGGTACTACTGAGATGCTCTCTGGGCGCGCTCGTTTTTGAGCTTTCGATAATTTCAACAAGCGAGGAGGACCGCCATGGGCGTGACCAATCGGTTGGCCTGTTACTCCGACCCCGCCGACCACTATTCCCACCGAGTACGCATCGTGCTCGCAGAGAAGGGTGTCAGCGCCGAGATCATCAGTGTGGAGGTGGGTCGTCACCCGCCGAAACTGATCGAAGTGAACCCTTACGGCAGCTTGCCCACCCTGGTCGATCGTGACCTGGCGTTGTGGGAGTCAACCGTGGTGATGGAATATCTGGATGAGCGTTACCCGCATCCGCCTTTGCTGCCGGTGTACCCGGTGGCGCGTGCCAACAGCCGCCTGCTGATCCATCGGATTCAGCGCGACTGGTGTGGGCTGGTGGATTTGATTCTGGATTCGCGCAGCAAAGAGGCGGCCCGTGTCGTGGCGCGCAAGGAATTGCGCGAGAGCCTGACGGGTGTTTCGCCACTGTTCGCCGACAAGCCTTTTTTCCTCAGCGAGGAACAAAGCCTGGTGGATTGCTGCCTATTACCCATACTCTGGCGCTTGCCGATTTTGGGCATTGAACTGCCGCGGCCGGCCAAGCCGCTGCTTGATTACATGGAGCGCCAGTTTGCGCGTGAGGCTTTCCAGACGAGTCTGTCTGGTGTCGAACGCGATATGCGCTAAGGCTTAAGGAGCCGTTGATGAACTCCAGTCGACCCTACCTGGTTCGCGCGCTCTATGAGTGGATTGTGGACAACGATTGCACCCCGCACATGCTGGTCAATTCCGAGTTTCCTGCGGTTCAGGTTCCGCAGGGTTTTGCCAGTGACGGGCAGATTGTGCTGAACGTATCGCCGAGTGCGGTGCGCCACCTGCACATGGACAACGAAGCCGTCAGCTTCGAAGGGCGTTTCGGCGGTGTGCCGCATACGCTGTACGTGCCGATTGGCGCCATCCTCGGGATTTACGCCCGGGAAAATGGTCAAGGCATGGTGTTCGATCTGGAGTCGCCTTTCGAGGATGACGACGCGATCGAAGGGGAAGACGACGATGAAGTGCCGCCACCGGATACCGAGCCACCGCGTCCAAGCGGCCGGCCCAGTCTGAAAGTGGTGAAGTAAGCGGCTGTTGCCTTCGGGCGAGCCTGAAAAATGCCTCGGCGGTTGCCGGGGCATTTTTTTGCCTGGTCGTTGTAGATGAAAGACATGCCGGGGACGGTGATCGTACAACCGCCATGGGCTATGATGCGTGTTCAGTTCACCGAGAAAGATGACCCAACATGGAAAACACCAACACCGCCCCGCGTTTTCCCCGCAAGCGCCGCAGCCTTGCCCAGGAATTGGTCACGGTGTTGTCCGAGCAGATCCGCGACGGCCAACTCAAGCGTGGTGATAAATTGCCCACCGAATCGGCGATCATGGAGGCCCATGGCGTCAGCCGCACGGTGGTGCGTGAAGCCATCTCGCGCTTGCAGGCGGCGGGACAGGTGGAAACCCGCCACGGTATCGGCACCTTTGTGTTGGACACGCCAAGCCCCAGCGGCTTTCGTATTGACCCGGCCACCGTCGTGACCCTGCGTGATGTGTTGGCGATCCTGGAACTGCGTATCAGCCTGGAAGTGGAGTCTGCGGGCCTGGCCGCGTTGCGTCGCAGCGACGAACAACTGGCCGGCATGCGAGCCGCTCTCGACGCCTTGAATGAAAGCGCCGCCCATGCCGGCGATGCGGTAGCGTCGGACTTCCAGTTCCACCTGCAGATTGCCCTGTCCACCGGCAACCGCTACTTCACCGACATCATGACTCACCTGGGCACTAGCATCATTCCGCGTACCCGCCTGAACTCGGCGCGCCTGGCCCAGGATGACCAGCAGCACTACATGAAGCGCTTGAGCCGCGAACACGAAGAAATCTATGAAGCGATCGCGCGTCAGGATTCGGACGCGGCGCGGGCGGCAATGCGCTTGCATTTGACGAACAGCCGGGAGCGGCTGCGGCATGCCCATGAAGCGGCAGAACGGGCCGAGTGATCAAAGCGGCGGTGGGCGAATGTCGGTAGGCGGCGCTGTGGTCAAGGCATCAAGCACGATCACGTTCTGCTCGATTTGCGCCGCCATGAAGATGTACTTAGCCGTTACCAGAACCCACGGGTCTGCCTGGCTCTGCGTCTGCGGATGACGGGAATGAAAAGCCTCAAGAGCCAAGGACTTGGCCCTTGAGGACAGTCATGCAGTCACGACAAACGGTACGCCTCAAGCAGGTGTATTGGGCGTGTAGTCCTTGAGCAGCAAGTACGTACTCCACCCCCACCAATCAGCGGTCCAATGCTTGTCGTTCAAGTCATTCACGTCCTTGCGCCGCAGCACCTTGTCTCCCTGCATCTTGAACAACGGCGAAAAGTTATTCGCCGGGTTCTGCGCCGCATTCAGATCCGGCACATACAGCGGCGCCTTGAAGTGGGCCGGGGAGGGCGCGACGCCGCTGATAAACGCGTCGAAGATCTCATCGGCCGACGCCTGCACGGCGCGTTGGACCTGCGCCCGGTTGGCCGCGTCGTCGGCATCGAAGTAGCGTTTATCCCCGTAGGCATGCCACTCGTCACCGACGGCATTGCGTACCTTGAGCCCGAACTTGCTGTCTTCATCGTGCATGAAGCGGCTGATCAGCGAGCCCAAATCCCCGGGCGTCACCACGGCGGCCAGTTGTTTGCGCGGCACTCGCAGGTGGCCGGCGGAAAACAGGTCGGTCAGGAAGTGATCGGCAAAACTGTTCATTGCATAGGCCAGTTCCAGCGCCTGGTCGGCGCCGCTCTGCTGGGCGATAACGGCTTGTTGCAGCGCCGCCGTATGCCCGGCCAGGTAGGCCGACAGCGCCCATTCGCCGAAGTGGTCGGCGTTGTCCGCCGCCAGCTTCAAGTAACGCCCCAGGGGAAACAGCGCCGAAACCACACTGCCACCGCCGGTGATGCGGTTCCACTCCTCGGACAACGTATCACCGAGCGCGGCGTAGGCGTCGTGGGGTGATTGGCCGTCCTTGATCGCCTGGTTGACCGCGTTGATCTCCTTTTGCATCACCGCCAGGATCTTCGGTGCTTCCTCCCGTGACGCCGGCAGCACCGCCAGCGAGTTGAATGCGGCGCTAAAGCGTTGCACGCGCTCGGCAGGGGAGGTGCCATCACTGATGGGTTGGCCGGGAATGCCATAGAAGTCACCGCCCAGGGCGATCACTTGACCATAGGTCAGCGCCAGGCCGTTGGGCAGGTGCAGTTCGACGTGTTGGGCGGCAATCGCCGGGGCGTCCTTGGCGAAGCGCAACAGCGTGTCATCGCCGATGGCAGTGTGTTCAGCGCCTTCGAAACGCAGGGTGGGTAGGTTTTTTTCGGGTGCTGCGAGTTCAAGACCGGACATGTTAGCTCCTTGCTATGTCGTAGGAATCTTCCTTTTTTACTGTATGCATATACAGTTATTCGAGCATAGAGGAAAAAAATCCTACGTCAACACGCGCTGTCTCAACGGGCGGTTCGATGAACATCGATGAATTGCAGTTGACGAAATATTTTATAGTTGTACGATGACGTATGACATAACCAGAACCAACAATAACCTCTCGATAGAAAGTCTTTGCCAGGGTGTTCGAATAATGAATCCACAAGAACTGAAGTCCATCCTCTCCCACGGTCTGCTGTCTTTCCCCGTGACCGATTTCAACGCACAAGGTGATTTCCATCAGGCCGGCTATATCAAGCGTCTGGAGTGGCTAGCCCCCTACGGTGCCACTGCGCTGTTCGCTGCCGGCGGCACCGGTGAGTTTTTCTCCCTGGCCGCCAGCGAATATTCCCAGGTTGTGAAGACGGCAGTGGATACCTGCGCCACCAGCGTGCCGATCCTCGCCGGTGTCGGCGGTTCGACCCGTCAGGCCATCGAATACGCTCAGGAAGCCGAGCGCCTCGGGGCCAAAGGCTTGCTGCTGCTGCCGCACTACCTGACCGAAGCCAGCCAGGACGGGGTTGCCGCCCACGTGGAAGCGGTGTGCAAGTCGGTCAAGATCGGCGTGGTTGTCTACAACCGCAACGTCTGCCGCCTGACTGCGCCCTTGCTGGAGCGCCTGGCCGAACGTTGCCCGAACCTGATCGGCTACAAGGACGGCCTGGGTGATATCGAATTGATGGTGTCGATCCGCCGTCGTCTGGGCGACCGTTTCAGCTACCTGGGTGGCTTGCCGACCGCAGAGGTTTACGCCGCTGCCTACAAGGCACTGGGCGTGCCGGTGTACTCCTCGGCGGTGTTCAACTTCATCCCGAAAACCGCGATGGACTTCTATCACGCCATCGCCCGCGACGATCACGCCACTGTCGGCAAGATCATCGATGACTTCTTCCTGCCGTACCTGGACATCCGTAACCGCAAGGCCGGCTATGCGGTGAGCATCGTCAAGGCCGGCGCCAAAATCGTCGGCTACGACGCAGGCCCGGTACGCACGCCACTGACCGAGCTGCTGCCGGAAGAATACGAAGCCCTGGCCGCGCTGATCGACAAGCAAGGTCCGCAATAACTTATCTATAAGGCCGCTGAGCAATCAGCGGCCTTTTGCGTCAGGAGAAGATTCGTGTCCCAAGCCAAACGTTTTGAGAACTACATCAACGGTCAATGGGTGGCCGGCGCTGATTATTGCGTCAACCTCAACCCGTCGGAGTTGTCCGATGTCGTCGGCGAATATGCCAAGGCGGATGTCGCCCAGGTCAACGCCGCCATCGATGCTGCCCGTGCTGCGTTCCCGGCCTGGTCCACTTCCGGCATCCAGGCCCGCCATGACGCGCTGGATAAAGTCGGCAGCGAAATCCTCGCCCGCCGCGAAGAGCTTGGCACGCTGCTGGCTCGGGAAGAGGGCAAGACCCTGCCTGAAGCTATTGGCGAAGTG
This sequence comes from Pseudomonas emilianonis, assembly GCF_023072625.1. Taxonomy (NCBI): domain Bacteria; kingdom Pseudomonadati; phylum Pseudomonadota; class Gammaproteobacteria; order Pseudomonadales; family Pseudomonadaceae; genus Pseudomonas; species Pseudomonas emilianonis. The sequence continues at coordinate 9,817 of NZ_JAKNRV010000001.1, read as the reverse complement.
ACCCGCGCCGGGAATATTTTCAAGTTCTTCGCCGGTGAGTGCCTGCGCCTATCCGGCGACTACGTGCCGTCGGTGCGGCCGGGCGTCAATGTCGAAGTCACCCGCGAAGCCCTCGGCGTGGTCGGCCTGATCACCCCGTGGAACTTCCCGATCGCCATCCCCGCGTGGAAAATCGCCCCGGCCCTGGCCTACGGCAACTGCGTGGTGATCAAGCCGGCGGAGCTGGTGCCGGGCTGCGCCTGGGCCCTGGCGGAAATCATCTCCCGCGCCGGTTTCCCCGCCGGTGTGTTCAACCTGGTGATGGGCAGCGGGCGTGTGGTCGGCGAGGTGTTGGTCAACAGCCCGAAAGTCGACGGCATCAGCTTCACCGGCTCGGTCGGTGTGGGGCGTCAGATCGCGGTCAGTTGTGTGTCGCGCCAAGCCAAGGTGCAGTTGGAAATGGGCGGCAAGAACCCGCAGATCATTCTCGATGACGCCGACCTCAAGCAGGCCGTCGAGTTATCGGTGCAGAGCGCATTCTATTCCACCGGCCAACGTTGCACCGCCTCCAGCCGCTTGATCGTGACGGCCGGCATTCATGACCAGTTCGTCGCGGCCATGGCCGAGCGCATGAAGTCGATCAAGGTCGGCCATGCGTTGAAAAGCGGCACCGACATCGGCCCGGTCGTCTCCCAGGCCCAGTTGGACCAGGACTTGAAATACATCGACATCGGCCAGAGCGAAGGTGCGCGGCTGGTGAGCGGTGGCGGCCTGGTGACCTGCGACACCGAGGGCTACTACCTGGCGCCGACGCTGTTTGCCGACAGTGAAGCCGCCATGCGGATCAGCCGTGAAGAGATCTTCGGCCCGGTGGCCAACGTGGTGCGCGTGACGGACTACGAGGCGGCGCTGGCCATGGCTAACGACACCGAGTTCGGTTTGTCGGCGGGTATTGCCACCACCTCGCTCAAATACGCCAACCACTTCAAGCGCCACTCCCAGGCCGGGATGGTGATGGTCAACCTGCCGACGGCTGGCGTGGACTATCACGTTCCGTTCGGCGGCCGTAAGGGCTCATCCTATGGTTCGCGTGAGCAAGGTCGCTATGCGCAAGAGTTCTACACCGTGGTGAAAACCAGCTACATCGGCTCGTAACACGCAGCACCCAGTGGTCACCGGCTTGTGTCGGCGCCGGTGACCACTGGACAAAACACGCATTACCCGCAAAAAAAATAATTAGTGGGAGTACTTCTACATGCAAGCGACCAAGCCGACCCATGTCCGCTATTTGATCCTGCTCATGCTGTTCCTGGTGACTACGATCAATTACGCCGACCGGGCCACCATCGCGATAGCGGGTTCCAGCCTGCAAAAAGACCTCGGCATCGACGCGGTCACCCTCGGTTACATCTTCTCTGCATTCGGTTGGGCCTACGTGGCCGGGCAAATTCCCGGCGGCTGGCTGCTCGATCGGTTCGGCTCGAAAAAAGTCTATGCCCTGAGCATTTTCACCTGGTCACTGTTCACCGTGCTGCAAGGCTACGTCGGTGAGTTCGGTATCTCCACGGCGGTCGTGGCGCTGTTTATGCTGCGCTTTATGGTCGGCCTGGCCGAAGCGCCGTCCTTCCCGGGTAATGCACGGATTGTGGCCGCCTGGTTCCCCACCGCTGAACGCGGTACGGCCTCGGCGATCTTCAACTCGGCGCAGTACTTCGCCACGGTGCTGTTCGCGCCGCTGATGGGCTGGATCGTCTACAGCTTCGGCTGGCAGCACGTGTTTATCGTGATGGGCGTGATCGGCGTTGTTTTCTCACTGATCTGGCTGAAAGTTATCCACAGCCCGCGCCAGCACCCGATGATCAACGAAGCCGAGTTCAATCACATCGCGGCCAATGGTGCGTTGGTCGATATGGATCAGGACAAGGGCAAGGGTAAGAAAACCGACGGCCCGAAGTGGGATTACATCCGCCAGTTGCTGACCAACCGCATGATGCTCGGCGTGTACCTGGGCCAGTACTGCATCAACGGCATCACGTACTTCTTCCTGACATGGTTCCCGGTGTACCTGGTGCAGGACCGTGGCATGACCATTCTCAAGGCCGGTTTCATTGCCTCGTTGCCAGCGATATGCGGGTTTATCGGCGGTGTGTTGGGCGGGGTGATATCCGACTACCTGTTGCGCAAAGGCCATTCCCTGACCTTCGCCCGCAAGGCGCCGATCATTGGCGGCCTGCTGATCTCCAGCAGCATCGTGGCCTGCAACTATGTGGATATCGAGTGGATGGTGGTGGGCTTCATGGCTTTGGCCTTCTTTGGCAAAGGCGTTGGCGCACTGGGCTGGGCGGTGGTGTCCGACACGTCGCCGAAACAAATCGCTGGTCTCAGTGGCGGCCTGTTCAACACCTTCGGTAACCTGGCATCGATCACCACGCCGATTGTCATCGGCTACATCATCAGCACCACCGGTTCGTTCAAATGGGCGCTGGTGTTTGTCGGCGCGAATGCGCTGGTGGCGGTGTTCAGTTACCTGGTGATTGTCGGCCCGATCAAACGCGTGGTGCTCAAAGAGCCGCCAAGCCAAGGGCCCGAGTTGACCAACCTTACCCAAGCGCATTCCTGAAGGGGCCGTGTGATGCAGTTGATTGAACATGCCGACTCGCCACGCTCCATTCGTTTGCACGAGCGCGACAACGTGGTGATCGTGGTCAATGACCAGGGCGTACCGGCCGGGACCGAATTCCCGGACGGCCTGGTGACCGTGGATTTCATTCCACAAAGCCACAAAGTGACCCTTGAAGATATCCCCGAAGGCGGCCGGATTATTCGCTACGGCCAAACCATCGGCTACGCGCTGGCGCCGATCCCACGCGGCAGTTGGGTGCAGGAAGATCAACTGCGCATGCCTACCGCGCCGCCGTTGGACAGCTTGCCGCTGTCTACCGAGGTGCCTGAGGCCCAGGCACCGCTGGAAGGGTTCACCTTCGAGGGCTATCGCAATGCCGACGGTACGGTCGGCACGCGCAATATCCTCGGCATCACCACCACGGTGCAGTGCGTCACCGGTGTGCTGGACCATGCGGTCAAGCGCATCAAGGACGAATTGCTGGCCAAGTACCCGAATGTCGATGACGTGGTGGCGCTGACCCACAGCTACGGTTGTGGGGTGGCGATCACCGCGACGGATGCGTATATCCCGATCCGCACCGTGCGCAACCTGGCGCGCAACCCGAACCTGGGAGGCGAAGCCCTGGTGATCAGCCTGGGCTGCGAGAAATTGCAGGCCGGGCAGGTGATGCACGACAACGACAGCTCCGTCGACCTGAGCGAGCCGTGGTTGTATCGGCTGCAGGATTCCAGCCACGGGTTTAGCGAGATGATCGAGCAGATCATGGCGCTGGCCGAGGTGCGCCTGAAGAAACTCGACCAGCGCCGTCGGGAAACCGTGCCGGCGTCCGAGCTGATCCTGGGCATGCAGTGCGGCGGCAGTGATGCGTTTTCCGGCATCACCGCCAACCCGGCGCTGGGCTTCGCCTCGGACTTGTTGTTGCGGGCGGGGGCGACGGTGATGTTTTCCGAAGTTACCGAGGTGCGTGATGCCATCTACCTGCTGACTTCTCGTGCGCAAACCAAGGAAGTCGCCGAGGAACTGGTACGGGAAATGGACTGGTACGACCGTTATCTGGCCAAGGGCGAGGCGGATCGCAGTGCCAACACCACGCCGGGGAACAAGAAGGGCGGGTTGTCGAATATTGTCGAGAAGTCCCTGGGCTCCATCGTCAAGTCTGGCAGCAGCGCGATCAACGGGGTGCTTGGCCCGGGTGAGCGCTTCAAGGGCAAAGGCCTGATCTTTTGCGCCACGCCCGCCAGCGACTTCGTGTGCGGCACCTTGCAACTGGCGGCGGGGATGAACCTGCATGTGTTCACCACCGGGCGCGGCACGCCTTACGGGCTGGCGATGGCGCCGGTGGTGAAGGTCTCGACCCGCACGGAGCTGGCGCAGCGCTGGCCGGACCTGATCGATATCGACGCCGGGCGCATAGCCACCGGGCGCGCGACCATCGAGGAGTTGGGGTGGGAGTTGTTTCACTTCTACCTGGATGTGGCCAGCGGCAGGAAGCAGACCTGGGCGGAGCAGCACAAGCTGCATAACGACATTACGTTGTTCAACCCGGCGCCGATTACCTGAGACCGAGTCGCCTTCATCGGGGGCAAGTCGAACCGTCGCACCGCCCCTCCCACACTGAGTCTGCGTCAGACATATAATGGATGAACACCGCAGACCCTATGTGGGAGGGGCGGTGCGACGGTTCGACTTGCCCCCGATAGCGGTCTATCAGGCGCCGCTGGGCCGTATGGCTTATCATTAGCCCCCTAACGACGCTCACCAAGGTTCTCCCCGGCATGCTGGCTATCTTCCTCTCCACCCTCACCATCACCGCGCCGGTGTTTGCCATGTTGTTCCTCGGCGTGTTGCTCAAGCGCATCAACTGGATCAACGACAACTTCATCCACACCGCGTCGTCGCTGGTGTTCAACGTCACCATGCCGGCGCTGCTGTTTCTCGGCATCCTGCATGCCGACCTGCATTCGGCACTCAAGCCGGGTTTGCTGATCTACTTCGCCGTCGCCACGCTGTTGAGCTTTGCGCTGGCCTGGGGTTGGGCGATTTTCCGCTGCAAGCGTGAAGACCGGGGCATCTACACCCAGGGCGCTTTTCGCGGTAACAACGGGGTGATCGGCCTGGCACTGGCGGCCAGCATGTACGGTGATTACGGCATCTCCCTCGGCGCGATCCTCGCGGCATTGGTGATCCTGTTCTACAACACGCTGTCGACCATTGTGCTGGCGGTGTACAGCCCGGTGATCAAATCCGACCCGTGGAGCATCTGCAAAAGTGTGCTGGCCAACCCGCTGATCATCAGCGTGATTGCGGCCGCGCCGTTCGCCTATTTCCAGATCGGCTTGCCGGGCTGGCTGGAAAAATCCGCGCAGTACCTGGCCGACATGACATTACCGTTGGCGCTGATCTGCATCGGCGGCACCTTGTCGCTGGCGGCGTTGCGCAAGAGCGGCAACATGGCGTTGAGTGCGAGCTTGATGAAGATGATCTGGCTGCCGCTGGTCGCCACTCTGGGGGCGTGGTTGCTGGGGTTTCGTGGGCCGGAACTGGGGATTCTGTTCCTGTACTTCGGCGCACCGACCGCGGCCGCGAGCTTTGTGATGGCCAGGGCGGCCGAGGGCAATCATGAGCTGGCGGCGGCGATTATCGTGATCACCACCTTGATGGCGGCGGTGACCACGAATATCGGGATCTTCGTGTTGCAGGCGGGTGGCTGGATCTGAATCTTGTGATCGCTATCTGAGCGTCACTGCTTGTCTGCCTGATACGCCTCAATCACTTCCTGCGCCGCCCGAAACGCTTCGATCGCCGCCGGCACACCGGCATACACCGCGCAATGCAGCAGCGCCTCGCGAATTTCCTCCACCGTGCAGCCATTGTTCAGCGCGCCGCGCACATGGCCTTTGAGTTCCTGCGGGCACTTGAGCGCGGTGAGGGCGGCGAGGGTGATCAGGCTGCGTGTCTTCAGCGGCAAGCCGTCGCGGTTCCACACGCTGCCCCAGGCATGTTCGTTGACGAAGTCCTGCAGCGGCTGGGTGAATTCGGTAGCGTTGCCCAAGGCGCGGTCGACGAACGCATCGCCCATCACCTGACGACGCATTTCTACCCCTGGCTTTTTCTGATCGGTCATTGCGATTCCCTCTTGTGTTGGCGGCGCCAGGCTCGCAGCGTGCTGAACAACAGGAAAGCCACCAGCACTGGCAGGACGTAATACAGCATCAGTTGTTCGAGTTTGTTGGCCAACGGCATGCCGGTGGTGAATGCCATCACATGCAGCCCATACGCCAGGTACAGCCCCAGCAGCACCAGGCCTTCGGCACGGGTCACGCGGTAGCCGGAATAAAATACCGGCAGGCACAGCACCACCACGCCGAGCATCACCGGCAGGTCGAAATCCAGGGCATTGGGCGACACCGACAGCGGCGAGGGCGCTAGCAGTGCGGTCAGCCCCAGTACGCCGAGCAGGTTGAACAGGTTGCTGCCGATCACGTTACCCACGGCGATTTCCCGCTGGCCGCGCAGGGCTGCGATCAGGGAGGTGGCCAGGCACGGCAGCGAAGTGCCGACGCCGATCAGCGTCAAGCCGATGATGCGCTCCGACAGGCCCAGATCGCCCGCCACATCCACCGCCGCACCCAACAACAAATGCCCGGCCAGCACCAGCACCAGCAATCCGCCGAACATCAGCAATACGCTGCTCAGCCAGGGCGCCTTGGCCACGGTGTCCAGCGTGCGCGGGCGACGTGAATGGCGGGTCTGGTAGTGCAGCACGCCGAGGTAGGCCAGCAAGGCCACCAGCAGCAGCGAACCGTCGACCGGCGTCAGTTCTTCATTGGCCGCCAGGGTAAATACCAGCAGGCCGGCGAGGATCATCACCGGGATATCCAGGCGCACCAGTTGCCGCGAGACCCGCAGCGGAACGATCAGCGCCGACAGGCCCAGGGTGACGAGGATGTTGAAAATGCTGCTGCCGATCACGCTGCCCACCGCAATGTCGGTGTTGCCGGCCAGGGTGGCTTGCAGGCTGACGGTCATCTGCGGCGCACTGCTGCCGAAGGCGACGATCGTCAGGCCAATGATCAACGGCCGGACCTTGAGGCTGGCAGCCAGGCGCACGGCGGCGCGCACCAGGATTTCGGCGCCGACGATCAGCAACACCAGGCCGCTGATCAATTCGATCAGGCTCCAGGGCGAGAGGGCGGTTAATCCGTAAATGGCCAGGGCTCCGTCTTCAATTGCTCAGGGCTTGCACACGCACCCGCGCGGTGCCGCTGCCCAGCATGCCCAGTTGCGCGGCGGCCTGGCGTGACAGATCGATCAGTCGTCCACGGGTGTGCGGGCCGCGATCGTTGATGCGCACCACCACGGATTTGTCGGTATCGAGATTGGTCACCTTGACCTGCGTGCCAAAAGGCAGGCGCCGATGGGCGGCGGTCAGGGCGTTTTGGTTGAAGGGTTCACCGCTGGCGGTTTTTTTGCCATGGTGCTTGGCGCCGTAATAGGAGGCGGTGCCGGTTTCGTCGTAGCCGTTGGGGTCGATGAGGCCGCTGGCGCAACCGGCCAGTAAAGAGAACAGGGCTAAAAGGCCAAGTAAGCGCTTCATTATCAAGGTGCCCTCATCACAAATGTGGGAGGGGGCTTGCCCCCGATAGCGGAGTGTCAGTCACTACTGTTTTGACTGAATCACCGCTATCGGGAGCAAGCCCCCTCCCACAGGAGGTCCGAGTCGAGCATGAAATCTCACTCGGACCGTTCACCGCTATCAGCCTTCGAGCTTGCTTTTCAGCAGTTCGTTCACCTGTTGCGGGTTGGCCTTGCCTTTGGAGGCTTTCATGGCCTGGCCGACAAAGAAGCCGAACATCTTGCCGCGCTTGGCTTCGTCTGCCGCGCGGTATTGTTCGACCTGTTCCGCGTTGGCCGCGAGCATTTCATCGAGCACGGCGGAGATGGCGCCGCTGTCGGTGACTTGCTTGAGGCCACGCTTGTCGATGATCTCATCGGCATTGCCTTCACCGCTGGCCATGGCTTCGAACACGGTCTTGGCAATTTTGCCGGAGATGGTGTTGTCTTTGATGCGCAGCAGCATGCCGCCCAACTGCTCGGCCGAGACTGGCGCTTCGTCGATTTCCAGGCCCTGTTTGTTCAACAGGCTGCCCAGCTCCACCATCACCCAGTTGGCCGCCAGCTTGGCGTCCCCGGCGATGCTCACGACTTTTTCGAAGTAGTCGGCTTGCTCACGGCTCGAAGCCAGGACGCTGGCGTCATAGACCGACAGGCCGAACTGCGCCTGGAAGCGCTCGCGTTTCTGCGGCGGCAATTCCGGCAGGGTGGCGCGGACGTCATCGAGGAACGAATCTTCGATGACTACCGGCAACAGGTCCGGGTCGGGGAAGTAACGGTAGTCGTTGGCTTCCTCTTTGCTGCGCATGGCGCGGGTTTCGTCTTTGTTCGGATCGTACAGGCGGGTTTGCTGGATCACCTTGCCGCCGTCTTCGATCAGTTCAATCTGGCGACGCACTTCGGTGTTGATCGCCTTCTCGATGAAACGGAACGAGTTGACGTTCTTGATCTCGCAGCGGGTGCCGTACTCGACCTGGCCCTTTGGCCGGACCGACACGTTGCAGTCGCAGCGCAGCGAGCCTTCGGCCATGTTGCCATCGCAAATGCCCAGGTAACGCACCAGCGCGTGGATCGTCTTGACGTAGGCCACGGCTTCCTTGGCGTTGCGCATGTCCGGCTCGGACACGATCTCCAGCAGCGGCGTGCCGGCGCGGTTCAGGTCGATACCGGTGGCACCGTTGAACTCTTCATGCAGGCTCTTGCCGGCGTCTTCTTCCAGGTGCGCGCGGGTCACACCGACACGCTTGATGGTGCCGTCTTCCAGCGGGATGTCCAGGTAGCCCTTGCCGACAATCGGCAACTCCATCTGGCTGATCTGGTAGCCCTTGGGCAGGTCCGGGTAGAAGTAGTTCTTGCGTGCGAACACGTTGTGCTGGCCGATCTCGGCGTCAATCGCCAGGCCGAACATCACCGCCATGCGCACCGCTTCCTGGTTCAGCACCGGCAACACACCGGGCATGCCCAGGTCTACCAGGCTCGCCTGGGTGTTGGGTTCTGCGCCGAACGTGGTGGCACTACCGGAGAAAATCTTCGATTGGGTGGCGAGCTGGGTATGAATCTCCAGCCCGATCACAACTTCCCATTGCATAGTGTTCTCCTCAGAAGCCGGTAGGGGTGCGGGTGTGCCAGTCAGTGTTCAACTGGTACTGGTGCGCCACATTGAGCAGGCGGCCTTCCTGGAAATACGGGGCAAGCAATTGCACGCCGACCGGCAGGCCATCGACGAAACCGGCGGGCATGGACAAGCCCGGCAAGCCCGCGAGGTTGGCGGTGATGGTGTACAGGTCTTCCAGGTACTCGGCGATCGGGTCGCCGGTCTTGGCGCCGATCTTCCAGGCCGGGTTCGGCGTGGTTGGGCCGAGGATCACGTCGACTTCTTCAAAGGCCGCCATGAAGTCGTTCTTGATCAGGCGACGGATTTTTTGCGCCTTGAGGTAGTACGCGTCGTAGTAACCGGCCGACAGGGCGTAGGCACCGACCATGATCCGGCGCTGCACTTCGACACCGAAGCCTTCGCCACGGGAGCGTTTATACAGGTCGTTGAGGTCTTTCGGGTTTTCGCAGCGATAGCCGAAACGCACGCCGTCGAACCGCGACAGGTTGGAGGACGCTTCGGCCGGGGCGATCACGTAGTACGCCGGAATCGCGTGCTGGTTGTTCGGCAGGCTGATGGACTTGATCACGGCGCCGAGCTTTTCCAGCTCCTTGACGCTGTTGTGGACCAGTTCGGCGATACGCGGGTCGAGGCCGGCGCTGAAATACTCTTTTGGCACGCCGATGCGCAGGCCTTTGAGCGAGGTGTTGAGGCTGGCGCTGTAGTCCGGCACCGGCTCATCGATGCAGGTGGAGTCCTTTGCGTCGAAGCCTGCCATACCTTGTAACAATATTGCGCAGTCTTCGGCGGTGCGTGCCAGTGTGCCGCCCTGATCGAGGCTGGAGGCATAGGCGATCATGCCCCAGCGGGACACGCGACCGTAGGTCGGCTTCATCCCGGTGAGGTTGGTGAAACGCGGCAGTTTGCGGATCACTTCGCCGGTCAACGGGTCGAAGGCCGACAGGCTCTCGACTTCATCGTCGAACAACTCGATACGGATCGCT
>NZ_JAKNRV010000019.1:0-34077 GCF_023072625.1 Pseudomonas emilianonis | reverse complement strand
TGCTCGACCTGGCCCCGGGCCAGCGCGTGCTGGACGCCTGCTGCGCACCCGGCGGTAAGACTTGTCACATCCTCGAAGTCGAAAAAGACCTGGCCGGTGTCGTCGCCGTCGACCTGGAAGCCAAACGCCTGGTGCGCGTGCGGGAAAACCTCGCACGCCTGGGCCTGAACGCCGAGCTGATCGCCGCCGACGGCCGCGACACCGCCACCTGGTGGGACGGCAAGCCGTTCCAGCGCATCCTGCTCGATGCGCCGTGTTCCGCCACCGGCGTGATCCGTCGCCACCCGGACATCAAGCTGACCCGCCAGCCCGACGACATCGCAGCCCTCGCCGTGCTGCAAGGCGAACTGCTCGACGCGTTGTGGCCGACCCTGGAAGTCGGCGGCATCCTGCTTTACGCCACCTGTTCCACCTTGCCCACCGAGAACACCGAGGTCATCGCAGCCTTTCTCGCCCGCACCAGCGGCGCACGGGAGCTGGACCTCGCTACGGCAGCCGGCATCAAGCAGCCCCACGGTCGCCAATTGCTTGCGCAAGAAGGCGGGCACGATGGCTTCTACTACGCCAAGCTGATCAAGATCGCCGCCGCACGCGGCTGAACGGTTTAAAGGGAGTGACCGGATGAAAATCATCATCCTTGGGGCAGGGCAGGTCGGTGGCACGCTGGCCGAACATTTGGCCGGCGAAGCCAACGACATCACCGTGGTCGACACCGATGCCGAGCGCCTGCGCAACCTGGGCGACCGCCTGGATATTCGTACCGTACAGGGCCGTGCGTCGTTTCCTACTGTGCTGCGTCAGGCGGGTGCCGACGATGCCGACATGCTGGTGGCCGTGACCAACAGCGACGAGACCAATATGGTCGCGTGCCAGGTCGCCCACACGCTGTTCCACACCCCGACCAAGATCGCCCGGGTGCGTGAAGCCGCCTACCTGACCCGCGCCGGCCTGTTCGACAACGATGCGATCCCGGTGGACGTCCTGATCAGCCCGGAGCAGGTGGTCACCCATTACATCAAGCGCCTGATCGAAATTCCCGGCGCCTTGCAGGTGATCGACTTCGCCGACGGCAAAGCGCAACTGGTCGCCGTGAAGGCCTATTACGGCGGCCCGTTGGTCGGCCAGCAACTGCGCCAGCTACGCGAGCACATGCCGAATGTGGAAACCCGCGTGGCGGCGATTTTCCGGCGTGACCGGCCGATCCTGCCCCAGGGCGACACGGTGATCGAGGCCGACGACGAAGTCTTCTTCATCGCCGCCAAAGCGAATATTCGTGCCGTGATGAGCGAAATGCGCCGTCTCGACGAGACGTATAAACGCATCGTCATCGCCGGTGGCGGGCAGATTGGCGAACGCTTGGCCGAGGCCATCGAGAGCCGCTACCAAGTGAAGATCATCGAGATGAGCCCGGCGCGCTGCCGGCATTTGTCCGACACCCTCGACAGCACCGTGGTCCTGCAAGGCAGCGCCTCGGACCGCGACCTGCTGATGGAAGAAAACATCGCCGACGCCGATATCTTCCTGGCCCTGACCAACGATGACGAGGCCAACATCATGTCGTCGCTACTGGCCAAGCGGCTGGGGGCGAAGAAGGTGATGACCATCATCAATAACCCGGCGTATGTCGACCTGGTCCAGGGCGGCGATATCGACATCGCCATCAGCCCGCAGTTGGCCACCATCGGCACCTTGCTCACCCACGTGCGCCGTGGCGATATCGTCAGCGTACACTCGCTGCGCAGGGGCGCGGCGGAAGCCATCGAGGCGATCGCCCATGGCGATTCGAAGTCGAGCAAGGTCATCGGCAAGGCCATCCGCGACATCGGCCTACCGCCGGGTACCACCATCGGCGCGATCATTCGCGATGAAGAAGTAATCATTGCCCACGACGACACGGTAATTGCCACCGGCGACCATGTGATCCTGTTTTTGGTGGATAAAAAACATATCCGCGATGTGGAGAAGCTGTTCCACGTGGGGCTGAGCTTTTTCTGATTAAACGGAGTACACCGACATGCTCGAATCCCTGGAGAAGATGCTGGCCAAGGGTGTGGATAACGCACTGCTGCGCTTTGGGCTGGGCAAGGGTTATCTGGACCTGAAGGACAACGCCAAGGCGGCCGAGCATTTGCACAAGTGTGTCGAGTTTGATCCGAAGTATTCGGCGGCGTGGAAGTTGTTGGGTAAGGCGCAGTTGGGATTGGAAGACCGTGCGGCGGCACGCTTGGCCTGGGAGCAGGGGATTGCGGCTGCTCAGGCCCATGGCGACAAGCAGGCCGAAAAAGAGATGACGGTGTTCCTGAAGAAACTCGACCGCCAGGCCTAAGTAGAACTCAAATGTGGGAGGGGGCTTGCCCCCGATAGCGGTGTGTCAGTCGATGCATATGTGACTGAACCACCGCTATCGGGGGCAAGCCCCCTCCCACATTGTTTTGTGTTGCCCTTGAGTCAGTACCAACGCGCCTCACCCGGCGGGCGTTTCTTGAAGCGCTTCATGCTCCACATGTACTGGCTCGGGTAGGCGCCGACATAACGCTCCACCACTTTGCTCATCGCCGCGCAGGAGGTGGCGGTGTCGGTGCTGTACATGTCTTCCGGCGCTGCTTCCAGGATCACTTTGTAGCCTGAACCGTCCGGCAGGCGCAGGGCATGCAGGAACACGCCGACCGCCTTGTGGCCCGCGAGCATGTTCGGTACGAACTTGCTGGTCAGCGCCTGGGTGGCGAAGAACGGCACGAAGATCCCCGCCGATTCCGCCGGCTCCGGGTCGGCCGGAATACCCACCTGGCCGCCTTTGCGCACTTCCTTGATCACGCTGAGGATGCCTTCTTTGGTGGACGCAGCCACGCGGTTACCCAGTTGCACGCGTTGCTTGCGCAGCAGGTCATCCACCGCCTTGAGCTTCGGCGGGCGGTAGAAAATGATCGGTTTGCACTGGCTGCAATAGAAGTGGTTCAACACCTCCCAGTTGCCCAAGTGGCTGGTGATACCGACCACGCCTTTGCCCGAGGCCAGGGCTTCGTGGAGGACTTCCAGGCCTTCGACTTCGCGCACCAGGTCAATGGAGCGTTGGGCCGGCCAGATCCAGGCGCAGGCGCTTTCGGTCAGGGACTTGCCGATGTCCATCAGGCTGCGGCCTACCAGGCGTTCGCGCTCGGCCGGGTCCATCTCCGGGAAACATTTGGACAGGTTGATCCGCACCGTGTCGCGGGAGCGGTTGGGGGTTTTCCACATGATCCAGCCAATCGCCGAACCTACGGCTTGCACGGCGCGCCAGGGCAGCAGGGCAAATAACCGGAGAGCGCCTACCAGCAAGGCGCCTTTAAACTTTTCCACAGGTCACTCCTGATCGTGTGTGGTGCGCAAAGCGCGCATTCTAACCGGCGTTGGCCAAGTCCGCGTAACGGTCACAGTCCCGGGTGTGGTCCATGACCATGCCCGAGGCCTGCATGAACGCGTAGCAAATGGTCGGCCCGACAAAGGTGAAACCGGCTTTTTTCAGGGCGCGGCTCATGGCCTCGGCCTCGGGCGTAATCGCCGGGACTTCGCTGCGGTCCTTGAAGTGATTGACCTTAGGCACGCCGCCGACAAACGACCAAAGCAACCCCACCGGGTCCTCCAGCGCGAGCCAAGCCGCGGCATTGCGGCGGGTGGCGTTGAGCTTCAGACGATTGCGCACGATGCCCGGATCAAGCATCAACGCTTCGATTTCGGCATCGCTCAGCCGCGCCAGGCGCTGCGCATCAAAACCGAACAAGACCTTTCGATAATGCTCGCGTTTGCGTAAAACGGTGATCCAGGACAGGCCCGCCTGGAACCCTTCGAGCAAAAGTAACTCGAACAAACCCTGCGCTTCGCGCAGCGGCGTTCCCCACTCCTGATCGTGATAAGCCATGTACAGCGGATCTTCAGAACACCAAAAGCAGCGTGGCATAAGGCTCCAGGGGATGGTGGCGCGGCCGAATCGGGTATACTCCCGCTCTTTAAATCGCAGCCCAAGTAACAGGTGAATTTCGTGAGCCAGCCTACGCCAGCCGTGCGTACCTTCCAAGACTTGATCCTCGCCCTCCAGCAGTACTGGGCCGAGCAAGGTTGTGTGGTACTTCAGCCCTACGATATGGAAGTAGGCGCCGGCACTTTCCACACCGCAACATTCCTGCGGGCCATCGGCCCGGAAACCTGGAACGCCGCTTATGTGCAGCCCAGTCGACGCCCGACTGACGGCCGCTACGGCGAAAACCCGAACCGTCTGCAGCATTACTACCAGTTCCAGGTGGTACTGAAGCCGAACCCGGACAACTTCCAGGAGCTGTACCTGGGCTCGCTGAAACATGTCGGCCTGGACCCGCTGGTCCACGACATCCGTTTCGTCGAAGACAACTGGGAATCGCCGACCCTCGGCGCGTGGGGCCTGGGCTGGGAAGTCTGGCTCAACGGCATGGAAGTCACGCAGTTCACCTACTTCCAGCAAGCGGGCGGCATCGAGTGCTACCCGGTGACCGGCGAGATCACCTACGGTCTCGAGCGCCTGGCCATGTACCTGCAAGGCGTGGACTCGGTCTACGACCTGGTGTGGGCAGACGGCCCGTTCGGCAAAGTGACCTACGGCGATGTGTTCCACCAGAACGAAGTGGAGCAGTCGACCTATAACTTCGAACACGCCAACGTCGAGAAGCTGTTCGAACTGTTCGACTTCTATGAAAGCGAAGCCAAGCGCCTGATCGAACTCGACCAGCCGCTGCCGTTGCCGAGCTATGAAATGGTGTTGAAGGCGTCCCATACCTTCAACCTGCTGGATGCCCGCCGCGCCATCTCGGTGACTGCGCGCCAGCAATATATTCTGCGTGTACGCACCCTGGCGCGTTCCGTCGCCCAAGCCTACCTGCTGGCACGTGCCAAGCTGGGCTTCCCGATGGCAACCCCGGACCTGCGTGATGAAGTGTTGGCTAAGCTGGAGGCTGCACAATGAGTGCTCAAGATTTTCTGGTTGAACTGGGCACCGAAGAGCTGCCACCCAAGGCGCTGAACACCCTGGCCGATGCGTTCCTGGCCGGTATCGAAAAAGGCCTGCAAAGCGCCGGCCTGAAGTTTGAGGCGAAGCAGGTCTATGCCGCGCCGCGCCGTCTGGCGGTGTTGTTGACCGCGCTGGAAACCCAGCAGCCGGACCGCAGCATCAACCTCGACGGCCCGCCACGCCAGGCTGCCTTCGACGCCGAAGGCAAGCCGACCCAAGCGGCACTGGGCTTTGCCAAGAAGTGTGGCGTCGAGCTGAGCGAGATCGACCAGAGCGGCCCGAAACTGCGCTTTAGCCAGGTCATCAAAGGCAAGCCGACGGCCAGCCTGTTGCCGACTATTGTCGAAGACTCCCTGAACGACCTGCCTATCCCCAAGCGCATGCGCTGGGGTGCGCGCAAGGAAGAGTTCGTGCGTCCGACCCAGTGGCTGGTGATGCTGCTCGGTGACCAGGTCATCGATTGCACCATCCTTGCCCAGAAAGCCGGCCGCGATTCCCGTGGTCACCGCTTCCACCACCCGCAAAGCGTGCGTATCACCGCGCCGGCCAACTACCTCAACGACCTGCGCGCCGCCTATGTGCTGGCCGATGCCAACGAGCGTCGCGAGCTGATCAGCAAGCGCACTGAAGAGCTGGCCCGCCTGCAGGAAGGCACCGCCATCGTGCCGCCAAGCCTGTTGGACGAAGTGACCGCCCTGGTTGAATGGCCAGTGCCGCTGGTGTGCTCGTTCGAAGAGCGTTTCCTCGATGTACCGCAAGAAGCCCTGATCATCACGATGCAGGACAACCAGAAGTACTTCTGCCTGTTGGACGTGGACGGCAAATTGCTGCCGCGCTTCATCACCGTGGCCAACATCGAAAGCAAGGACCCGCAGCAGATCATCGCCGGTAACGAGAAAGTCGTGCGCCCGCGCCTGACCGACGCCGAGTTCTTCTTCAAGCAAGACAAGAAGCAGAAGCTCGAAGACTTCAACCTGCGCCTGCAAAACGTGGTGTTCCAGGAAAAACTCGGCAGCGTCTACGACAAGGCTGTGCGCGTTTCCAAACTGGCCGCCTACATTGCTCCGCGTATCGGCGGTGATACCGCCTGGGCCGCGCGTGCCGGCCTGCTGTCCAAGTGCGACCTGGCCACCGAAATGGTTGGCGAGTTCCCGGAAATGCAAGGTGTTGCCGGTTACTACTACGCCCTCAACGACGGCGAGCCGGACGATGTCGCCCTGGCCCTGAACGAGCAGTACATGCCGCGCGGTGCCGGCGCCGAGTTGCCGACCACCCTGACCGGTGCGGCCGTGGCCATTGCCGACAAGCTGGACACCCTCGTCGGTATCTTCGGCATCGGCATGCTGCCCACCGGTAGCAAAGACCCGTATGCCCTGCGCCGTGCGGCCCTGGGCGTGCTGCGTATCCTGATCGACAAGAAGCTCGACCTCGACCTGACCCAGGCCGTCGTGTTCGCGGTCGGCCAGTTCGGTGGCAAGGTCAAGCAAACCGGCCTGGCCGAGCAAGTGCTGGAGTTCGTGTTCGACCGCCTGCGTGCGCGTTACGAAGACGAAGGCGTGGACGTTTCGGTGTACCTGTCGGTACGTGCCCTGCAACCGGGTTCGGCGCTGGACTTCGACCAGCGTGTGCAAGCCGTACAAGCCTTCCGCAAACTGCCGGAAGCCGATGCCCTGGCCGCCGTGAACAAGCGTGTGTCGAACCTGCTGAGCAAGGCCGAAGGCCTGGGCAACGCCGATGTCGACCCTGGCCTGTTCGCCGATGCCAAGGAGTTCTCGCTGAACTCGGCCATCGCCAAGGCAGAAAATGCGGTGAAGCCGTTGATCGCCGAGCGTAACTACGCCGAAGCACTGGCGCGCCTGGCCACGTTGCGTGAGCCGGTGGATGCGTTCTTCGAAGCGGTGATGATCAATGCCGAAGATGCCGGCGTGCGGAAAAACCGCTACGCCATGCTGGCGCGTCTGCGCGGTCTGTTCATCAACATCGCAGACATTTCCGTACTGGGCTGATCATGTTGAAACTGCTGATTCTCGATCGGGACGGGGTGATCAATTACGACTCCGACGCTTACATCAAGTCGGTGGAGGAATGGATCCCACTGCCCGGCGCGATTGAGGCCATCGCGCAGTTGAGCAAAGCCGGCTGGACGGTGGCCGTCGCCACCAACCAGTCCGGCATCGCCCGCGGCTACTACGACATCGCAACCCTGGACGCCATGCACGCGCGCTTGCGCACGTTGGTGGCGGAGCAGGGCGGTGAGGTAGGGCTGGTGGTGTACTGCCCCCACGGGCCGGATGAGGGCTGCGAATGCCGCAAGCCCAAGCCCGGCATGTTGAAAACTATTTCAGAACATTACAACGTGCCCCTGGCTGGGCTATGGTTCGTCGGGGACAGCCTCGGTGACCTGGAGGCGGCCAAAGCCGTCGACTCTCAGCCAGTTTTGGTAAAGACCGGGAAAGGCGAAAAGACCCAGGCGAAAAACCTGCCGGTAGGCACCTTGATTTTTGACGATCTGGCGGCGGTTGCCGCAGAACTTATCAACAACTAGCCACCCTCGACTTCCTGACCAAGGATTGTTCGGGAGTGCGCCTTTAACAGGCGGGCTGTGTCCCGCAACGGTAAATGCCGCCATGTCGATTTTGCAGGCCATCAGAACCTTCTTCTTTTACCTGCTGTTGGGCACCAGTTCGTTTCTCTGGTGCACCCTGAGCTTTTTTATCGCGCCTTTCCTGCCGTTCAAGGCGCGCTATCGCTTCATCAACGTCTATTGGTGCCGCTGCGCGTTGTGGCTGACCAAGGTGTTCCTGAACATTCGCTTCGAGGTCAAGGGCGCGGAAAACGTCCCGGATCAGCCCTGTGTGATTCTGTCGAACCACCAGAGCACATGGGAGACGTTCTTCCTCTCGGCGTACTTCTCGCCCCTGAGCCAAGTGCTCAAGCGTGAGCTGCTGTACGTGCCGTTCTTCGGTTGGGCCATGGCGATGCTGCGCCCGATCGCCATCGACCGTGACAACCCCAAGGCGGCGCTCAAGCATGTGGCCAAAAAGGGCGACGAGCTACTCAAGGACGGCGTTTGGGTACTGATCTTCCCGGAAGGTACGCGTGTGCCCTACGGCACCGTCGGCAAGTTCTCACGCGGCGGCACTGCGTTGGCCGTCAACGCCAACCTGCCTGTTTTACCGATTGCACACAACGCCGGCAGGTTCTGGCCAAAAACCGGTTGGTTAAAACGTGCAGGCACCATCACCGTGGTGATTGGGGAACCGATGTACGCCGAAGGTGAAGGGCCACGTGCAATTGCCGCGCTGAATGACCGCGCTGCAGCCTGGAATGAAGCCCAGCAACGTGCCATGGGTTCGCTACCGCCGAAGCCGGTGGTGGTGGACACGCCGGTAGTCTGAGAATCTGTGGATAACCTGTGTACGGTTTGTTCGAAAAACGCCATTTTTTCTTCATAACAAGCTGATTTACTTAGATATTTCCAGAACTCATAAAAATACAAAAACCGTGCATAAGTATTTTTTTGCATAAAGAAACCGGTCCTTGAGACCGGTTTTTTATACACAGCGCAAAAGCCCGTTTTGTCAGTCTTCCAGCAGGGGCAGTTGCAAGGTGAATGTGGTGCCTTTGCTCACCACGCTTTCGCAGCAGATACGGCCACCATGACGCTCCACGACGGCCTTGACCATGGTCAGGCCCAACCCAAGGCCTTCGCTGCCTTGGGCGGAATCGAAGCGGCGATACTGGCTGAACAGTTCCGGCAAATCCTCTGCCGCAATGCCTGGGCCCTGGTCGCTGATGCGACATTCCAACCAACCTTGCGCGCTGCCGTGGCTCAACCTCACGGTGGTTCCGGACGGCGAGTATTTGATCGCGTTCTCCAGCACGTTGAACAATGCGCGGGTAAGCAGGGACTGATCGGCCGACACCATGCCTTCATCCGCCTCGTCCAGGTCGTTGACCAACTGGATGCCCTTGAGCTGGGCGATCACCGCCACTTGGTCAAACGCATCCATCACCAGCATGGCAAATAGGGTTGGCTGGAAGTGGTAGCCGTCAGCCTCGGCTTTCGCCAGCTGTACGAACGATTCGGTGAGGCTCAAGGCGCGTCGAACCTGCTGCTCAATCTGGGCAAACACCGGGGACTCAGCGTTATGCACGTCCAGCAACGCGAGGATCGCCGAGTGCGGCGCACGCAGGTCGTGTGACAGGAAGCGCAGCATGGTTTCGCGGTGTTGCTGGGCTTCGCGTTCCTTGCTCAAGTCGGTCAGGCTAAGCAACCAGCCGAGGGCGATATCACCTTCAGCGGGCAGCAGGGGCGCGATTTCCATGCGCAGGCTGCGTTGGTGGATGTCACGGAACTCCACGATTTCCAGGGCTGACAGGGCCGGGCGCACGCCGTTATGCAGCGGCGGATAGCCCAGGTCGGCGAGTTGTTCGAGCAGGTTTTCGTTGACCAGATCATTACCGAATACTTCGCGGGCAATACGGTTGGCCAACAGGATGTTGCCCCTGGGGTCGGTGATCAGGGTCGCCACCGGTAGGCATTCAAGGCCATCGGCCATGAAGCGTCGGGTGTCACGGGTCCGACTAACGGCCTGCTCCAGGGCAAAGATGCGCCCTTGCAACACATCGCCTTTGTTCGCGGGCGCACGGCGGCGCTCGGGCAGCACCTTGGGTTCGTTGTCCAGTCGCGCCAGTTCCCAGCCAAAGTACGCGAGGATCACGCTCAAGCGGCGCCAGTTCCAGATCAGGTAGCTGAGCAACAAGCCGATCAGGCACGCGGCGGGCGACCACCAGTGACCAAGGCGTAACAGCGCCCACGCGCCGAGCAATGCGCCGGCCATGCACCCCAAGGTCATCCACAGGGCGTAGCGCGGACGGTACAACAATAGGCCTAGCAGCAACGCTACCCAGGCGGTTGCAATCAGTGCCGCGAGCCAGCCGGGGAGATCGACAATGCTGCGCTCCTGCAACAAGCCGTTGAGCACATTGGCCTGGATCTCCACGCCCGCAGTGGTATCTGGAGTGGAGGAGAGCGGCGTTACAAAACGGTCACCCAACCCATAGGCGCTCGCGCCCACCAGGATCAGGCGGTCACGCAGCAACTCGGCCGGTACTTCGCCGTGTAATACGCTGACATAGGACACACTGGGAAACGCATGTTGCTCAGACGTGAACGGGACACGAACCCTGAATTCCCGATGCCAGCGCTGAGTGTTGGGTTGCTCGCTGCGCCCAGGCATTTGCGCGGTTTGCCCGCTCAACCTATACGCCTGCCACGCCAACTGCGGGAGGGTGCTCCCAGGCGGGCCTTCGCGCAGATACAGGCTACGGACAGCACCGTCGCTGTCTGCTTCGACATTGATATGGCCCAGTCCCTTGGCACACTTGAGCAGCGGTAACAGCTGCTCGCCTGCCGGGCTTAAGCTCGCGGTGCCATCGCGTTCCAGGGGCAGCAGAACGTTGCCGGCGTTGCACACCGCATCCGCCAGTCGCTGGTCATCGGCGGTGTTACCCGCGTCATTGAAGATCACATCGAACAAGATCGCTGTCGGCTGGGCCGCGCTCAGACGGTTGATCAAGTCCGCATGCAGGCTGCGGGGCCACGGCCATTGACCCAGCTTCTTCAGGCTTTGGTCATCGATGGTCACCAGCAAAATACGCGGATCAACCGGCAGGGGAGTCAGGCGGCGAAGGCTGTCATACAACGGGCTGTTAAAGGCAAGGCTTGAGCTTAAAGACAGATACGCGGTGAAGGGCAGCAACACCAGGCCAATCCACAACCACTCGCGGACCAGGCCGTGGAACAAAAGCTGCGCTTGCGTGGGCTGGCGCTTTTCGGCCTTGCGCCACAGCTTCACAGCGCGACCGCCGGGAACCCGCACCGCTGCTGAAAATGGATAGTTGAAGATGTCATAGACCCGGTTTCTCCGTCCAGGTGGTGCGCGGTGTGGTGCTGAACCCAGTGAAGCTCATTTTGCTCGCCCCAGGGGTTTTCCTGAATGCGTTGGTAGAAACATACCGTACATCGGGGCGCGGTATCAGCTGCGCGCAGGGCTATGCAATGCCAGTAGCACTGATCCTTTTCCTTACGCACGGGAGTCGGTATCTTTCCCACTGAGCCACACGGTTTTCAAAGCATTAACGGCCCTTTGATATCAGCGTACCGAGAGATCCCATGGCTCGTTGAATCTGACCACAATTCTTCAGATTCAATGACCGGCATTCGCGCAGCAAGGACGCCCGCTCTTCGACCGGCCGACAGCTGAAATATTTCAAGTTGAAAGGACCTACCCATGCGTGTCGCAATACTGGATGACGAACCCGCTGAATTGCAGCGGGTGGAACAGACACTGCGACAGATCCCCAGCAGCGCGGAACAGCCCTGGTCCGTGCATTGCTTCGAACGCGGTGAAGACCTGCTGCGCCAACTGCGCCGGGAAACCTTCGACCTGCTGATACTCGACTGGCAACTGCCCGATATCAGCGGTCTCGCCCTGCTGCGCTGGACCCGTGAACACATGGAGTCGCCCCCTGCGGTGATCATGCTCACCAGCCGTGATGCCGAGAGCGATATCGTCACCGCCCTGAACAGCGGCGCCGACGATTACGTCAGTAAACCCTTTCGCCCGAATGAACTCAAAGCCCGGGTCAGCGCCGTTCTACGTCGCCACGGTCTGCAAAAGTCGGCGACCCCTGAAGTGCAAAACTTCAACGACCTGACCTTTGACGATGCCGAACTGACCGTCACCCGCGCGGGAAAACCGATCAACCTGACCGAACGCGAATACCGCCTGGCCAGTTGCCTGTTCGCAAACCTGGCTCGCCCATTGTCTCGCGAGTATCTGTATGAACGGTTCTGGACCCATGAAGAAATGGTCTCGTCACGGCCTCTGGATACGCATATCTACCGGCTGCGAAACAAGCTGGGGTTGACCGCGGATAGGGGTTGGCAACTGTTGACGATCTATGGGTATGGGTATCGGTTGGAGAGTGTGGCCGCAGCATCGGCCGGCTAAAAATACTGATGTTCCACGTGGAGCATTTTTATGGGCAGTGTTCTTTAGCTAATAAAACGGGTCAAACCTCAGCGGAATGCAGTGCTTAAATCGCTGCACGCAATTCACGTGGCGACAGGCCATAGTGTGAGCGAAAGCGCACCGCAAAACGCGAGGCCGAGGCGTAACCGCAGGCACCGGCAATTTCACCAATTGGGCGGGAAGACGTTTGCAACCATTGCAACGCTGTCGCCAGTCGAACGCCCTCCAGAATATGCCTGAAACTATCCCCCTCATTCGCCAGTTGGCGACGCAACGTCGACTCACCCAGGTTCAGGTGTTGTGCGACGCTCGCAACCGTCCAGTCTCTCTCCGGGCTGCCCATTAACATCTGCTAAACTCGTTCGCAAATGGGGTCGTTGCGCCCCATCAGCAGAGGTCCGAGCTGGCCGCCAAGGCACAGGCTTAGAAGAACCGCTTCCCCATAGAGCGTGCGTAATGCGTCCGGCGCGTTCGCATTGATAGAGGCCAATAGCTGATCCCATGCCTGCGTTGTGTGCCTGTCCAGCGGTACGCATAGATCGGTCTTCAGTACACCGCGACGGCTCATGATCTGCTGGCTATATCGGGCGCTGAAGTTACGCAATGTCGAGACGGGAAACGTCACCGCATCGGCTACGTAGTGACCGTGAAGTCCAGGGAAGTTTGAGATACCAAGCTCGCGTCCGGCCGGCATCAGAATCAGATGTTGTGGCCCCGCGCGCATCTCCCTGTCATCCCATTGCAACAGTTTTTCCCCCTGTCGCACTCGACATAAGGTGGTCACGAGCACCGGCACCCTTGGCAAGGTAATGGGCTGTCGCGCCCGTATGACACACGCATCGATAATGTTTTCCCGGTGCTGTATGCCGTCACAGGGGCGCATTGTTCTTAACGTCCGTAAGTTGAAGTAATGGTCGCTTTGGCCAGGGCATTGGCATTGAGCATGTACCCAACCAAGGCACCACTGGCCTCACCGTCGAGTGGTAGCTTATCCACTTTCAATGCCCATACGGTGAATTGATAACGATGGGGTTTATCCCCTACAGGAGGGCAAACCCCGCCAAATCCCGGCAGGCCATAATCGGTTCGCCCTTGTACCGCACCGGCAGGCAGGTTCGCTCCCACTCCTCTCGGCAAGCTATTGGTAGAAGCGGGTAAGTTAACCACCGTCCAATGCCACCAACCACTACCGGTCGGTGCATCGGGATCGTAGACCGTGATCGCGTAACTTTTAGTACCTGCGGGGGCGTTTTTCCAGGAAAGCTCAGGAGACGTATTGCCGCCTTCGCAACCGAAACCTTGGAACACTTCACGACTGCTCAGCGGGCGGTTGTCAGCAATATCCCGGCTGGTCAGTGAGAAGTCGGCAGCGTAACCACTGAGTGCTACTGCCATGGAAAGTGCAGGCAGGACTAATCTGATTTTCATCGCGACTCCATCTGAGTTTTTAGGTGGGCCTCGAGGATAGATTGAACAAAGAGCGGTTACTGTGCCGAAACGCTCGACAAAAGTGCCGAAATGCTCGATTTTTTCAGGCTATCTTTTCGCAGTTGTTACGACCTACGGATGGGCGTCGTCGGAGACCGAATTTTCGAGCACAAAAAAAGGCCAATTCAGAGAATTGGCCTTTTTCCTAAGTTCGTCGATTCATCTATTTGTGAAGATGATCAACTACTTTGAGAACCTACAACTTGGATCAGAAATCCAGGTTAGACACCGCCAACGCGTTGGTCTCGATGAAGTCACGGCGAGGCTCGACCGCATCACCCATCAGGGTGTTGAAGATCTGATCTGCGCCGATGGCGTCTTCGATGGTCACGCGCAGCATACGGCGCTGAGCCGGGTCCATGGTGGTTTCCCACAGTTGATCCGGGTTCATCTCGCCCAGACCTTTGTAGCGCTGGATGGTGTGGCGCTTGGTGCTTTCCGCCATCAGCCAGTCAAGGGCTTCCTTGAATTCCCTGACCTGCTTCTTGCGTTCACCACGCTGGATATAAGCGCCGTCGTCCAGCAGGGTGCTCAGTTGTGCGCCCAGGGTAACGACAGTTTTGTAGTCATTGCTGCCAAAGAAGTCGCGGTTGAAGGTGACGTAGTTGGACAGGCCGTGGGAAATCAATTCGACCTCGGGCAGCCACACATTACGTTCACGGTCTTCACGCAGGCTGGCTTTGTAGACCAGGCCGGATTTCTCGACGGTGCGTAGGCGCAATTCGTACTGGGCCAGCCAATCCTGCATTGCTGCGTGATCGCCCAACTGTTCCAGGCTCACGGCCGGCAGGTAGATGAAGTGCTCGGTCAGTTCCTGAGGGTACAGGCGCGACAGACGCTTGAGGGTCTTCATGACCATGCGGAAGTCGTTGACCAGGCGCTCCAGCGCCGCTCCGGAAATGCCCGGCGCTTCGTCGTTCAGGTGCAGGCTGGCATCTTCCAGGGCCGACTGCGTCATGTACTCTTCCATGGCGTCGTCGTCTTTGATGTATTGCTCTTGCTTGCCCTTTTTGACTTTGTACAACGGCGGCTGGGCGATGTAGATGTAGCCGCGCTCGATCAGCTCCGGCAACTGACGGAAGAAGAAGGTCAGCAGCAGGGTACGGATGTGCGAACCGTCGACGTCAGCATCGGTCATGATGATGATGTTGTGATAACGCAGCTTGTCGATGTTGTACTCATCGCGGCCAATACCGCAGCCCAACGCCGTGATCAAGGTGCCGACTTCCTGGGAGGAAATCATCTTGTCGAAGCGCGCTTTCTCGACGTTGAGGATCTTACCCTTCAACGGCAGGATGGCCTGGGTGCGACGGTTACGACCCTGCTTGGCGGAACCGCCAGCAGAGTCACCTTCCACCAGGTACAGCTCGGAAAGGGCAGGGTCCTTCTCCTGGCAGTCAGCCAGTTTGCCCGGCAGGCCGGCGATGTCCAGCGCGCCTTTACGGCGGGTCATCTCACGGGCTTTACGCGCCGCTTCACGGGCACGTGCTGCGTCGATCATCTTGCCGACAACCAGCTTGGCTTCGTTCGGGTTTTCCAACAGGAAGTCGGAGAAGTACTTGCCCATCTCCTGTTCCACGGCGGTCTTCACTTCGGAAGACACCAGCTTGTCTTTGGTCTGGGAGCTGAACTTAGGGTCCGGTACTTTCACCGAAATAATCGCAGTCAGACCTTCACGGGCATCGTCACCGGTGGTGGCGACTTTATGCTTCTTGGCCAGGCCTTCGGCTTCGATGTAGGTGTTCAGGTTACGCGTCAGTGCGGAACGGAAACCCACTAAGTGAGTACCGCCGTCGCGCTGTGGAATGTTGTTGGTGAAGCACAACAGGTTCTCGTTGAAGCTGTCGTTCCACTGCAG
This sequence comes from Pseudomonas emilianonis, assembly GCF_023072625.1. NCBI lineage: Bacteria > Pseudomonadati > Pseudomonadota > Gammaproteobacteria > Pseudomonadales > Pseudomonadaceae > Pseudomonas > Pseudomonas emilianonis. Next base: position 18,677 of record NZ_JAKNRV010000019.1, on the reverse strand, counting down.
GGCGATTTCCACGCCGATGCCGTCTTCACGCTGAACATTGAAGTGGAACACCTGGTTGACCGCAGTCTTGTTGGTGTTCAGGTATTCAACGAACGCACGCAGGCCGCCTTCGTATTTGAACAGCTCTTCCTTGCCGCTGCGCTCATCCTTGAGGACGATGCCAACACCGGAGTTGAGGAAGGACAGTTCACGAATCCGCTTGGCCAGGATGTCCCAGCTAAAGTGGATGTTCTTGAAGGTTTCAGCCGAGGGCTTGAAGTGGATCTGCGTACCGGTAGATTCACTCTCGCCAACGATCCTCATCGGTTCTTGTGGAACACCATGGATGTAGGTCTGTTCCCAGATTTTGCCGCTACGGCGCACCGTTAGGATCAGCTCTTTGGACAGTGCGTTCACCACCGACACACCGACACCGTGCAGACCGCCGGAGACTTTATAGGAGTTGTCGTCGAACTTACCGCCGGCGTGGAGCACGGTCATGATGACCTCTGCCGCCGAAACGCCTTCTTCTTTATGCACGTCTACCGGAATGCCACGACCGTTGTCGCGCACGGTGATGGACTCATCCGGATGAATGATAATGCTGATGTCGTCGCAGTGACCGGCCAGAGCTTCGTCGATGGAGTTGTCGACCACCTCGAACACCATGTGGTGCAGACCGCTACCATCATCGGTGTCGCCAATGTACATACCGGGACGTTTGCGTACGGCATCCAAACCTTTCAGCACTTTAATGCTGGTCGAGTCGTACGTGTGTTCTTCGCTCATGCCTTCACTCCCGATGGTCGTGGGTCTGGGTGATACGGCCTTGTTCCACGTGGAACAAAGCGACTGGCGTTTCCGTCTGCCAGCCTTCCCTCAATAATTCGTGGTCTACACAGGTGATAAACACCTGGCAGCGTAAGTCTTCCAACAAGCGGCATAACGCACGGCGGTGTTGCTCGTCGAGTTCTGACGGCAAATCATCCACCAGATAAATACATTGACCGCGCCGGGCTTGGCTAACCAAGTGCCCTTGGGCGATACGCAATGCACACACCACCAACTTCTGCTGGCCGCGGGACAAGATATCCGCGGCATTATGTGCGCCTAACCGAAGACGCAAATCAGCGCGCTGGGGGCCGGCCTGGGTGTGGCCGATTTGCTGATCCCGCTGCAAGGACGTGGCGAGCACTGCGCTCAGTTCACGCTCTTTGTCCCAACCGCGGTAGTAGCTCAGCGTCAGCCCTTCGAGGTCTAACAACTCACTCAAGGTCTGCTCAAAGACTGGTTTCAAGGCTTTGATATAGGCACGGCGGTATTCATCTATTTCATCGCTGGCCAGACACAGTTCCCGGTCCCAGGCTGCTTGTGAAGCGGCGTCAAGTGTACCATGCCGCAGCCATGAGTTCCGCTGCCGCAAGGCCTTCTGCAGGCGCTGCCAAGTGGCCATGAAGCGCGGTTCCACGTGGAACACTCCCCAATCGAGGAACTGCCTACGGATTTTCGGCGCGCCTTCCAGCAAACGGAAACTGTCAGGGTTGATCAACTGCAGCGGCAGGATTTCTGCCAACTGCGCCGCACTGCGGGCATTTTGCCCATCGATGCGGATCTGAAACTCGCCGCCGCGATCACGGGATATCCCCAGGCTGCTGTGGCCACCTTCAGCCAATTCGACCTGACCAAACACCGTACACGCCAATTGTTCGTACTGAATCACCGGTAACAGGCGGGCACTGCGGAAAGACCGAGCGAGCCCCAGCAGATGGATGGCTTCCAGCACGCTGGTTTTGCCACTGCCGTTGGCGCCATGGAGGATATTGATGCGGGGGGAGGGGGAGAAGGTCACCGGGTGCAGATTGCGCACCGCGGTGACCGAGACGCGACTGAGGGACATCTAGCTTCTGCTGAGCATGATTACAGACGCATCGGCATAACAACGTAAGCCGAGTCGTCGTTGTCGGATTCTTGCACCAGTGCACTGCTGTTGGAGTCGGACAGAATCAGGCGAACCTGTTCGGTGGTCATCACACCCAGCACGTCCAACAAGTAGCTCACGTTGAAGCCGATTTCCAGCGAACCGCCGTTGTAGTCGACGCCCACTTCTTCTTCCGCTTCTTCCTGTTCCGGGTTGTTGGCCTGGATCTTCAGTTGGCCGTTGGCCAGTTGCAGGCGAATACCCCGGTACTTTTCGTTGGACAGAATCGCAGTACGGCTGAACGCCTCACGCAGAGCCTGGCGATCACCGACCACCAGCTTGTCGCCACCTTTAGGCAGTACACGCTCGTAATCCGGGAACTTGCCGTCAACCAGCTTGGAGGTGAAGGTGAACTCGCCGGTGGTGGCGCGGATGTGGTGCTGGCCCAGGACGATGCTGACGTTGCCGTCCGGCTCGGTGAGCAGGCGCGCCAGTTCGAGGATACCTTTGCGCGGCACGATCACCTGGTGACGGTCCGGCTGACCGATATCGGCCTTCATCGAACACATGGCCAGGCGGTGACCGTCGGTGGCCACGGCGCGAATAATGCCTTCCGATACTTCCAGCAACATACCGTTAAGGTAATAACGCACGTCCTGCTGGGCCATGGCGAAGCTGGTGCGCTCGATCAAACGGCGCAGTTTGCTTTGCTCCAGGCTGCAGGTCAGCGAACCCGGGCCTTCTTCCACGGTAGGGAAGTCATTGGCCGGCAGGGTCGACAAGGTGAAGCGGCTGCGACCGGCCTTGACCACCAGCTTCTGCTCATCGACCTTGATATCGATCAGCGCGTCGTTGGGCAAGCTCTTGCAGATATCCATCAGCTTGCGCGCGGGCACAGTGATCTCGCCAGGTTCAGCGGGCTCTTCCAGCTGAACACGGCCCACCAGTTCGACTTCCAGGTCGGTGCCGGTCAGGGACAATTGCTGGCCTTCGACAACCAGTAATACGTTGGAAAGTACCGGCAAGGTCTGTCGGCGCTCGACGACGCCTGCGACCAGTTGCAGGGGTTTCAACAGGGCTTCGCGTTGAATGGTGAAGTGCATGGTCTAGTCCCTTGCCTTAATAAGCTGCGCTGGTGTCATCAAGTAGTCAGTGTACGCAGCAGGTTCTTGTAGTCCTCGCGAATATCCGCGTCGGATTCCTTAAGTTCGTTGATCTTGCGGCATGCGTGCAAGACCGTGGTGTGGTCGCGACCACCGAAGACATCGCCGATTTCCGGCAGGCTGTGGTTGGTCAACTCTTTGGAGAGTGCCATGGCCACCTGACGCGGACGTGCCACCGAACGCGAACGGCGCTTGGACAGCAAGTCGGAAATCTTGATCTTGTAGTACTCGGCCACGGTGCGCTGGATGTTATCCACACTCACCAGTTTGTCCTGCAGTGCCAACAGGTCTTTCAGGGATTCGCGAATCAGCTCGATGGTGATGTCGCGGCCCATGAAGTGCGAGTGCGCGATGACCCGCTTGAGTGCGCCTTCCAGCTCACGCACGTTGGAGCGAATGCGTTGGGCGATGAAGAACGCGGCGTCGTGTGGCAGATCGACTTTCGCCTGATCGGCCTTTTTCATCAAGATCGCTACGCGGGTTTCCAGTTCCGGCGGCTCGACAGCCACGGTCAGGCCCCAGCCAAAGCGCGACTTCAAGCGTTCTTCCAGGCCTTCGATTTCCTTCGGATAGCGGTCGCTGGTCAAGATGACCTGCTGGCCGCCCTCGAGCAGGGCGTTGAAGGTGTGGAAAAACTCTTCCTGGGAACGTTCCTTGCGCGCGAAGAACTGAATGTCATCGATCAGCAAGGCATCCACGGAGCGATAGAACCGCTTGAATTCGTTGATAGCGTTGAGCTGCAGGGCCTTGACCATGTCAGCCACGAAGCGCTCCGAGTGCAGGTACACCACCTTGGCATTCGGGTTCTTCTTTAATAGATGGTTACCCACCGCATGCATCAAGTGCGTCTTACCCAGGCCAACGCCACCATAAAGGAACAGTGGGTTGTAACCATGCTTGGGGTTGTCCGCCACTTGCCAGGCGGCCGCACGGGCCAACTGGTTGGATTTACCCTCGACGAAGTTCTCAAAGGTAAAGGTACGGTTGAGGTAGCTGGTGTGCTTGAGCGCGCCTTCAACCTGCACGGTGCGCTGTTCGGCGCGAACCGGTGCTTGCTGGGAACTGGCACCCGCCATCGGATCGAAGCTGTCGCGGGACGGCTCTACGTTGGCCGGCGCGTTTTTCTGCGCCGAGGCTTTCGAAGCCGTCGACGCAGGAGTCGGCGTGTGGTTGACCGGTGCGGCCGCCGCCTGGGATTGCGACGCAGCCGCGGCCAATGGCGCATTCGGCGCAGCACGAGGCGCGGAGCTACGTTTGCTGCCTATTAACAGAGAGAGCACGGGCGCGAGGCCGTTGCCATGTTCATCGAGCAATTCGAGAACGCGGCTCAGGTATTTCTCGTTGACCCAGTCGAGAACAAAACGATTGGGTGCGTAGACACGCAACTCGTCGCCTTCGGCTTCGACCTGTAGTGGACGGATCCAGGTGTTGAATTGCTGGGCAGGCAGCTCATCGCGCAAAAGCTCCACGCACTGCTGCCAAAGTTCCACTGACACGGATATCCCCTAAGTTGAAAGCCGGTGAGGCAAAAACAGCCGCCATTGTAGCGGTCGGCCGTCCACTTATCCACATGTAGGTTGCGCACAGGCCAGCCAAAATCAACGTGTTAACGCGAATAAAGGCGACCAATGGTCTGTGCATAAGCTCTGTGGATAAGCGCCCCTGAGCTCGTTGCACAAGTGGGGTCGAAAGTCTGTGGGTAACTGGCCTGTGGATAACAACCCATTCCACCCACAGCTTATCCGACAGCGCAGCACAGGCAGAGCACCGTTTCTCCCCCGTGTTGTCATTCTCTGTACATCACGTGGAATATGGCCTTGAGGTAGTTATCCACAGAAGATTGCGTGCCTAGCTTTTATAAGCATTACAGAGAAGCTTTAAATAACTTCCTTCTTTATTTTTATATCTATGGCATTGCCTCTGGAAGCCGGTCGGACAGAAAAGGGCTGATGGCCTGTTAAAGAACTAATTCAAGGAAAAGCTGGTTGGAAATTGACCTAGAGGCTTGCTTTCTCTAGAATCGCCGGTCTCTTAAAACGGGGGCCATTCCGGCCCGTTGTGGACGAACCAGGTAACAACGCCATGAAACGTACTTTCCAACCAAGCACCATCAAACGCGCCCGTACTCACGGCTTCCGTGCTCGCATGGCTACCAAGAACGGCCGTGCTGTCCTGTCGCGTCGCCGCGCCAAAGGTCGTGCGCGTCTGGCAGTTTGATAATCCGGTACTGGTGGTGAGTCAGGACTTCAGTCGGGAAAAGCGTCTGCTAACCCCCCGGCACTTCAAGGCAGTCTTTGACTCCCCCACCGGCAAGGTTCCGGGGAAAAATCTCCTGCTCCTTGCGCGTAACAACGATCTGGATCACCCCCGTCTCGGGTTGGTGATCGGCAAGAAGAGCGTAAAGCTCTCCGTTGAGCGCAATCGCCTCAAGCGTCTGATGCGCGAATCGTTTCGCCTCCACCAGGACACTCTGGTTGGTTGGGATATTGTTATCGTCGCGCGCAAAGGCTTGGGGGACGTAGAAAACCCCGAATTGATTCAGCATTTCGGCAAGCTCTGGAAACGTTTGGCGCGTACCCACACGCCAGCACCAGCAGTCAGCACCGAAACTGTAGGGGTAGACAGCACCGATGCGTAAACTGGCCCTCGTTCCGATCCAGTTTTACCGCTATGCCATTAGTCCTCTGATGGCCAACCACTGTCGTTTCTACCCCAGTTGTTCCTGCTACGCGTTAGAGGCCATAGAAAATCATGGTCTTCTGCGCGGTGGCTGGCTGACCTTTCGTCGTTTAGGTCGCTGTCATCCGTGGAATCCCGGTGGTTATGACCCGGTTCCACCTATCCCTACCTCCCGTTCTTCTTCGATGGCCGAGTAATCATGGATATTAAACGCACGATCCTGATCGTCGCCCTGGCAATCGTGTCCTACGTCATGGTTCTTAAGTGGAACCAGGACTATGGCCAAGCTGCCCTGCCGACTCAGAATGTTGCTACCAATCAGGCTGCGCCGGCTATTCCGGACACCCCGCTGGGTAACAATGCGTCCGCGAGTGCCGATGTTCCCAGCGCGAATGGCGAGACCAGCACCCCTGTAGAAACGCCAGTTGTCACCAATAAAGACCTCATCCACGTAAAAACGGATGTACTCGACCTGGCTATCGATCCACAAGGTGGTGATATCGCGCAGTTGAAACTGCCGCTGTATCCACGTCGCCAAGACCATCCGGATGTTCCGTTCCAGCTGTTCGATAACGGCGGCGAACGTGTTTATCTGGCACAAAGCGGCCTGACCGGCACCAACGGTCCTGATGCACGTGCTACCGGTCGTCCGGTTTATTCGACCGAACAGAAGACTTATCAACTGGCTGATGGCCAGAACCAATTGAACGTCGACCTGAAATTCAGCCTCGACGGCGTCAATTACATCAAACGCTTCAGTTTCACCCGTGGTTTGTACGACTTGAAGGTCACTTACCTGATCGACAACGAAAGCAACAAACCGTGGAGCGGCAACTTGTTTGCCCAGCTCAAGCGTGATGGCAGCTCGGATCCTTCTTCCAGCACCGCCACCGGCACCGCGACTTACCTGGGCGCCGCCCTGTGGACAAGTAACGAGCCGTACAAAAAAGTGTCGATGAAAGATATCGACAAGGGCGCGCTGAAAGAAACTGTCCAAGGTGGTTGGGTTGCCTGGTTGCAACACTACTTTGTGACCGCCTGGATTCCGAACAGGGGTGAAGCCAATCTGGTTCAAACCCGCAAAGACAGCCAGGGCAACTACATCATTGGCTTTACTGGCCCGGCGTTGACCGTCGCACCAGGTGCCAAGGCTGAAACCAGCGCGACCCTGTACGCCGGTCCGAAAAGCCAGGCTGTGCTCAAGGAGTTATCCCCAGGTCTGGAACTGACTGTGGATTACGGCATCCTGTGGTTCATTGCCCAGCCGATCTTCTGGCTGCTGCAACATATCCACAGCATCGTCGGCAACTGGGGCTTCTCGATCATCTTCCTGACGATGCTGATCAAGGGGATCTTTTTCCCACTGTCGGCCGCCAGCTACAAGTCGATGGCGCGCATGCGTGCCGTGGCCCCGAAACTGGCTGCGCTGAAAGAACAACATGGCGATGACCGGCAGAAAATGTCGCAGGCCATGATGGAGCTGTACAAGAAAGAGAAGATCAACCCGCTGGGTGGATGCTTGCCGATTCTGGTACAGATGCCGGTATTCCTGTCGCTGTACTGGGTACTCCTGGAAAGCGTGGAAATGCGCCAGGCGCCGTTCATGCTGTGGATAACTGACCTGTCGATCAAAGACCCGTTCTTTATCCTGCCGATCATCATGGGCGCGACCATGTTCATCCAGCAGCGCCTGAACCCTACTCCGCCGGACCCGATGCAGGCCAAGGTGATGAAAATGATGCCAATCATCTTCACCTTCTTCTTCCTGTGGTTCCCGGCTGGTCTGGTGCTGTACTGGGTGGTCAACAACGTGTTGTCGATCTCTCAACAGTGGTACATCACGCGTAAGATCGAAGCGGCTACCAAAAAAGCCGAGGCGTAACTTACTCTGTGGATAACCACTCAAGACGCCCCCTAGTGGGGCGTTTTGCTTTCCGTCACTTTTGTTCTGGAACCTGCTGATGAGCGCTCCTCGTGAAACCATCGCTGCTGTCGCGACCGCACAAGGTCGCGGCGGAGTCGGTATCGTTCGAATTTCCGGGCCGCTCGCGGGCATTGCCGCCAAGGCCATCAGCGGTCGTGAGTTGAAGCCGCGCTATGCCCATTACGGCGCGTTTCTGGATGCGGACAACCAAGTGCTGGACGAAGGCCTGGCCCTCTATTTCCCGGGCCCAAATTCCTTTACCGGTGAAGATGTCCTTGAACTGCAGGGCCACGGCGGCCCCGTCGTACTGGATATGTTGCTGCAGCGCTGCCTGCAACTGGGCTGCCGTCTGGCCCGGCCGGGAGAATTCAGCGAGCGCGCGTTTCTCAACGACAAACTCGACCTGGCCCAGGCCGAAGCCATTGCCGATTTGATCGAGGCCAGTTCTGCACAGGCGGCGCGCAATGCCTTGCGCTCGCTGCAGGGGGCATTTTCCCTGCGTGTGCATAACCTGACCGAGCAACTGATCAGCCTGCGCATCTATGTGGAAGCGGCGATTGATTTTCCGGAAGAGGAAATCGACTTCCTCGCTGATGGCCATGTGTTGGCAATGCTGGATAAAGTCCGAGACGAGTTATCCACAGTGCTGCGCGAAGCCGGGCAGGGCGCTCTGTTGCGTGACGGCATGACCGTGGTGATCGCCGGGCGCCCCAATGCCGGCAAATCCAGCCTGCTCAATGCCCTGGCGGGCCGTGAGGCGGCGATCGTTACCGAGATTGCCGGCACCACCCGGGATATCTTGCGCGAACATATCCACATCGACGGCATGCCGCTGCACGTCGTTGACACCGCCGGCCTGCGTGACACCGACGACCAAGTGGAAAAGATTGGCGTGGAACGTGCCCTCAAGGCGATAGGCGAAGCAGACCGCGTGCTGCTGGTGGTAGACGCCACCGCGCCCGAGGCCGTGGACCCTTTCGCCCTGTGGCCGGAATTCCTCGAACAACGGCCTGACCCGGCCAAAGTCACCTTAATCCGTAACAAGGCCGATCTCACCGGCGAAGCGATTGCCATGGAAACCAGCGCGGATGGCCACGTCACTATCAGCCTGAGCGCCAAGTCGGCCGGGGATGGCCTGGAGTTGCTGCGCGAACACCTCAAAGCCTGCATGGGCTATGAGCAGACGTCGGAAAGCAGCTTCAGTGCCCGTCGCAGGCACCTGGAGGCGCTGCGCCATGCTAGTACGGCGCTAGAGCACGGTAGGGCACAGCTGACCTTGGCGGGGGCCGGTGAGCTGCTGGCTGAGGATTTACGCCAGGCGCAGCAACTGCTGGGCGAGATCACCGGTGCGTTCAGCTCGGATGATCTGCTGGGACGGATCTTTTCCAGCTTCTGTATCGGTAAATAGTCCTTCGTTGTCCACAGACAGGCCATTCGTGCCTGTCTGTTGCTCGTGTTTCAGCCATCTCCCTCCCTATTTTCATTCATGACCAAGCCTTTGGTGGCCTCGCCGTGGGCGCAATTTGCGTTGGCGCGTCTATTTCTGTGGATTAAGCCCTGTGAATAACCGCCCTTGTGCTCGGTTGATAACAGGGCTTGAAACCTGAGCAAAAACCCATCTGTGGATAACCACCGGTTTAATCCACAGGCTTAGAGCACTTATCCACGCCGCTCATGGGCACATGACCACAGACTTTTGAATCTCTGTACACAACGTAACTTAAGGGCTGTAGAGATCTATCCACAGAAAGTAGGCTCAGTAGAAATAAACATAAAAACAAAGATTTAATATATTTCTCTCTTTTAATTTCTATTGTCTGTGATTCATCCACAGCTGGTTAAATTTTGTGCAAAGGGTTCTTTAGGAAGGGCTAAGTCCCTATACTTGCCGCCAAAGCTCTAAAACCAGCTCAACCAATCAATTCCTAATTACCTACATAAGCAGGCACGAGGTGCGTGGTGGATTTCCCTTCCCGTTTTGAAGTGATCGTCATCGGCGGCGGTCATGCCGGTACCGAGGCAGCACTGGCCTCAGCACGCATGGGCGTAAAAACCCTGTTGCTGACGCACAACGTGGAAACCCTTGGTGCCATGAGTTGCAACCCTGCCATTGGCGGCATCGGCAAAAGCCATCTGGTCAAGGAAATCGACGCCCTTGGCGGTGTGATGGCCATGGCCACCGACAAAGGCGGTATCCAATTTCGCGTGCTGAACAGCCGCAAAGGCCCCGCTGTGCGAGCGACCCGGGCTCAAGCCGACCGCATCCTGTACAAGGCGGCGGTACGTGAAACCCTGGAAAACCAGGCGAACCTGTGGATATTTCAACAAGCCGCGGATGACCTGATCGTCGAACAGGACCAGGTACGCGGTGTTGTCACCCAGATGGGCCTGCGTTTCTTCGCAGAATCCGTGGTGTTGACCACCGGTACCTTCCTCGGCGGACTTATCCACATCGGCATGCAGAACTATTCCGGTGGCCGAGCCGGCGATCCGCCGTCGATTGCCCTGGCACAACGTCTGCGCGAACTGCCGCTGCGGGTCGGTCGCCTGAAAACCGGCACGCCGCCGCGAATCGATGGCCGTTCCGTAGATTTCTCGGTGATGACCGAGCAGGCCGGCGATACCCCGATTCCGGTGATGTCGTTCATGGGCTCGAAAGAACAGCACCCGAAACAGGTGAGCTGCTGGATTACCCACACCAACGCCCGTACCCACGAAATCATCGCGGCGAACCTCGACCGTTCGCCGATGTATTCCGGGGTGATCGAAGGTATCGGGCCACGTTATTGCCCGTCGATCGAAGACAAGATCCACCGCTTTGCCGACAAGGAAAGCCACCAGGTTTTCATCGAGCCCGAAGGCTTGACCACTCACGAGCTGTACCCGAACGGGATTTCCACTTCCCTGCCGTTCGACGTGCAAATTCAGATCGTGCAATCGATTCGCGGCATGGAAAACGCGCACATCGTGCGTCCCGGCTACGCCATCGAGTACGACTACTTCGACCCGCGTGACCTGAAATACAGTCTGGAAACCAAGGTCATCGGCGGTCTGTTCTTCGCCGGGCAAATCAACGGCACCACCGGTTACGAAGAAGCCGGTGCCCAAGGTTTGCTGGCCGGGACCAACGCCGCGTTGCGCGCACAGGGCAAAGACAGCTGGTGCCCGCGTCGCGATGAAGCGTATATCGGCGTGTTGGTTGACGACCTGATCACCCTGGGCACACAGGAACCGTACCGGATGTTCACATCGCGGGCGGAATACCGTCTGATCCTGCGTGAAGACAACGCTGACCTGCGCCTGACCGAAAAAGGCCGTGAGTTGGGCTTGGTGGATGACGCGCGTTGGGCGGCTTTCTGCAAAAAACGCGAAAGCATCGACCTGGAAGAGCAACGCCTGAAAAGCACCTGGGTTCGCCCGGGCACCGAGCAGGGCGACGCGATCGCCGAAAAATTCGGCACGCCGCTGACCCACGAGTACAACCTGCTGAACCTGCTGTCCCGTCCGGAAATCGACTACGCCGGCCTGGTTGAAGTGACCGGCGGCGGTGCAGACGATCCACAGGTCGCCGAACAGGTCGAAATCAAAACCAAGTACGCCGGTTACATTGATCGCCAGCAGGATGAGATCGCTCGTCTGCGCGCCAGTGAGGACATCAAGCTGCCTGTGGATATCGATTACACCGGGATTTCCGGGTTGTCGAAAGAAATCCAAAGCAAGCTGGGGATAACTCGGCCGGAAACCTTGGGCCAGGCTTCACGTATTCCCGGCGTCACCCCGGCAGCCATTTCGCTGTTGATGATTCATTTGAAAAAACGCGGCGCGGGCCGTCAGTTGGAGCAAAGCGCTTGAGTTCGTTGGTCACCTCGCAACACGCCGAAGAGTTATCCACAGGAGCACGCCAGTTGGGCGTCGACCTGAGCGCCGCCCAGCATGAGTTGCTGCTGGGCTACCTGGCCCTGTTGATCAAATGGAACAAGGCTTACAACCTCACGGCAGTGCGCGATCCCGACGAAATGGTCTCGCGCCACCTGCTCGACAGCCTGAGCGTGATGCCGTTCATCGAAAACGGCCGCTGGCTCGACGTAGGCAGCGGCGGCGGCATGCCCGGCATTCCCATGGCCATCCTGTTTCCTGAGTCGCAAGTGACGTGCCTGGACAGTAACGGCAAGAAGACCCGCTTTCTGACCCAGGTCAAACTCGAGCTGAAGCTGGACAACCTGCAAGTTATCCACAGTCGCGTCGAAGCCTTCACGCCGCCGCAGCCTTTCAACGGAATTGTTTCCCGGGCTTTCAGCAGCATGGAGAACTTCAGCAACTGGACCCGCCACTTAGGCGACCGTGACACCCGTTGGCTGGCAATGAAGGGCGTTCATCCAAGCGACGAGCTGCTAGCATTGCCGGCAGACTTCCACCTCGATAGCGAACACGCCTTGGCCGTACCCGGTTGCCAAGGCCAACGCCATCTGCTGATACTGCGCCGCACGGCATGATTGGGAACACAAGCAAGAATGGCTAAGGTATTCGCGATAGCGAACCAGAAAGGTGGCGTGGGTAAAACCACCACCTGCATCAACCTCGCAGCATCCCTGGTCGCGACCAAGCGCCGGGTGCTGTTGATCGATCTCGATCCACAGGGCAACGCCACCATGGGTAGCGGTGTGGATAAACACGGCCTGGAAAACTCGGTCTACGACTTGCTGATTGGCGAGTGCGACCTGGCCCAGGCCATGCACTATTCCGAACACGGCGGTTATCAGTTGCTGCCGGCCAACCGCGATTTGACGGCGGCGGAAGTGGTTCTGCTGGAAATGCAGATGAAAGAAAGCCGTCTGCGCAGCGCCCTGGCGCCGATCCGCGAGAATTACGATTACATCTTGATCGACTGCCCGCCGTCGTTGTCGATGCTGACGCTCAATGCACTGGTGGCCGCCGATGGCGTGATCATCCCGATGCAGTGTGAGTATTTCGCCCTCGAAGGCTTGAGCGACCTTGTGGATAACATCAAGCGCATTGCCGAACTGCTGAACCCGAACCTGAAAGTCGAAGGGCTGCTGCGGACCATGTATGACCCGCGCCTGAGCCTGATGAACGATGTATCGGCGCAGCTCAAGGAACACTTCGGCGATCAGCTGTACGACACCGTGATCCCACGCAACATCCGCCTGGCCGAAGCGCCAAGCTATGGCATGCCCGCGCTGGCTTACGACAAGTCCTCCCGTGGTGCCATTGCCTACTTGGCATTGGCCGGCGAGATGGTTCGTCGTCAACGCCGCAACTCCCGTACCACTGCAGCCCAGCCAACTTAAGGAAACCCCATGGCCGTCAAGAAACGAGGTCTCGGACGTGGACTGGATGCACTGCTGAGTGGTCCGACTGTCACGACCCTTGAAGAACAAGCGGTACAGGCCGACGAGCGCGAGCTGCAGCATCTGCCGCTGGACCTGATCCAGCGCGGCAAATACCAGCCACGCCGGGACATGGACCCCCAGGCGCTGGAAGAACTGGCCAATTCGATCAAGGCCCAGGGTGTGATGCAGCCGATCGTGGTACGCCCGATTGGCGGCGGCCGCTTTGAAATCATCGCCGGCGAACGTCGCTGGCGCGCGAGTCAACAGGCTGGCAATGAAACCATCCCGGCGATGGTGCGCGATGTGTCGGATGAAACCGCCATCGCCATGGCGTTGATCGAGAACATCCAGCGCGAAGACCTCAATCCGATCGAAGAAGCGATCGCCTTGCAGCGTTTGCAGCAGGAGTTTCAGCTGACCCAGCAACAAGTGGCCGATGCGGTGGGTAAATCCCGCGTGACCGTGTCTAACCTGCTGCGCCTGATCGCACTGCCGGAAGTCATCAAGACGATGCTTTCCCACGGCGACCTGGAAATGGGTCATGCGCGTGCTTTGCTCGGTTTACCGGAAAATCAACAGGTTGAAGGGGCGCGACACGTTGTCGCACGAGGCCTCACCGTTCGTCAGACCGAGGCCCTGGTTCGACAGTGGCTCAGTGGCAAACCTGCACCGGTCGAAACGGCCAAACCTGATCCGGATATCGCGCGTCTCGAACAGCGCCTGGCCGAGCGCCTGGGCTCTGCGGTGCAGATTCGGCATGGTAAGAAAGGTAAAGGCCAATTGGTCATCGGCTATAACTCGCTCGATGAGCTTCAGGGCGTGCTTGCCCACATCCGCTGAAACATTTGCTTATGTAGCGCGTGATCGGAAATCACTACCTACCAGTTGAATAGGGGCAGAACCGCCCCTATACTCTGCGCGCATTTTGTCGGCACAAATTATGCCAAGTTATTGATTTCCGGCAGCCGACCATTGAGGAGCAAGAGTGGTGGAAACCCGCACGCCAAACACGTCGTCGTTCCATCGCTTAGCGGTTTTCCCGGTGTTAATGGCGCAATTTGTCATTTTGCTGATCGCCGCACTGGCGCTTTGGTATTGGCATGGCGTCGTAGCCGGGTACTCGGGACTCTGCGGAGGCCTGATAGCATTGCTGCCCAATATGTATTTTGCTCATAGGGCCTTTCGGTTTTCCGGCGCCCGAGCAGCCCAGGCTATCGTCCGGTCCTTTTATGCCGGCGAGGCGGGGAAATTGATTTTGACGGCAGTGCTGTTTGCACTGACCTTTGCAGGTGTGAAGCCATTGGCGCCGCTGGCTGTATTCGGCGTCTTCGTGTTGACCCAACTGGTCAACTGGTTCGCTCCCCTGCTAATGAAAACAAGACTTTCGAAACCTTAGGGCGTTTGAGGCAACCATGGCAGAAACAACCGCTTCGGGCTATATCCAGCACCACTTGCAGAACCTGACCTTCGGTCAGCTTCCCAACGGCGGCTGGGGCTTCGCCCACACCGCAGCAGAAGCCAAAGAAATGGGCTTCTGGGCTTTCCACCTGGATACTCTGGGCTGGTCGGTCGCATTGGGTCTGATCTTCGTCCTGATTTTCCGCATGGCGGCAAAGAAGGCGACTTCCGGTCAACCAGGTGCCCTGCAGAACTTCGTTGAAGTATTGGTCGAATTCGTCGATGGCAGCGTGAAAGACAGCTTCCATGGCCGTAGCCCGGTGATTGCACCGCTGGCACTGACCATCTTCGTCTGGGTGTTCCTGATGAACGCCGTCGACCTGATTCCGGTCGACTGGATTCCTCAGTTGGCCATCCTGATCACTGGCGATCACCACATTCCATTCCGTGCGGTGTCCACCACTGACCCTAACGCCACCCTGGGCATGGCCCTGTCGGTGTTCGCGTTGATCATTTTCTACAGCATCAAGGTCAAGGGCATCGGCGGCTTCATCGGCGAACTGACCCTGCACCCGTTCGGCAGCAAGAACATCTTCGTTCAAGCCCTGCTGATCCCGGTGAACTTCCTGTTGGAATTCGTGACCCTGGTTGCCAAGCCGATCTCCCTGGCCTTGCGACTGTTCGGCAACATGTATGCCGGCGAGCTGGTGTTCATTCTGATCGCTGTGATGTTCGGCAGCGGTCTGCTCTGGCTTAGCGGCCTGGGCATTGTTCTGCAGTGGGCGTGGGCTGTGTTCCACATCCTGATCATCACCCTGCAGGCGTTTATCTTCATGATGCTGACCATCGTCTACCTGTCGATGGCGCACGAAGAGAACCATTAAGACCAGTCTCGACTAGTCTGATGTCCTTCCCGGTAAAACGGGAAGGTGGCCTGAAAGGGCTATGAAACGATTTGTTTTACCGCTTTAAAATCTAAAAAACCTAAACCATACGACGTAAAAGTCGGGAGGAAAGATGGAAACTGTAGTTGGTCTAACCGCTATCGCTGTTGCACTGTTGATCGGCCTGGGCGCCCTGGGTACTGCCATTGGTTTCGGCCTGCTTGGCGGCAAATTCCTGGAAGGCGCAGCGCGTCAGCCAGAAATGGTCCCAATGCTGCAAGTTAAAATGTTCATCGTCGCCGGTCTGCTCGACGCCGTGACCATGATCGGCGTTGGTATCGCTCTGTTCTTCACCTTCGCGAACCCCTTCGTTGGTCAACTCGCTGGCTAATCACTCGAATTTTCGAGTTGATTGGGGTGATGGACAACGAATGAGCGAGGTGTTGGCGTGAACATTAATGCAACCCTGATTGGCCAATCCGTTGCGTTCTTCATTTTTGTAGTGTTTTGCATGAAGTTCGTGTGGCCTCCGGTCATCGCGGCTTTGCACGAACGTCAGAAGAAGATCGCGGATGGTTTGGACGCTGCCAGCCGTGCAGCTCGCGACCTGGAGTTGGCCCAAGAGAAAGTGGGTCATCAACTGCGCGATGCTAAAGCACAGGCAGCTGAAATCATTGAGCAAGCCAAGAAGCGCGGCAACCAGATCGTCGAAGAGGCTGTTGAAAAAGCCCGCGTCGAAGCTGACCGTGTGAAGGCTTCGGCTCATGCCGAGATCGAACAGGAACTGAACGGCGTCAAAGACGCGCTGCGTGCCCAATTGGGTGCTCTGGCGGTCGGCGGTGCCGAGAAGATCCTCGGTGCCACAATCGATCAAAACGCGCACGCGGAGCTGGTTAATAAACTGGCTGCTGAAATTTAAGCGAGGGCGATCATGGCAGAACTGACCACGTTGGCCCGACCTTACGCTAAGGCAGCCTTCGAGCACGCCCAGGCCCACCAGCAGCTGGCCTCTTGGTCAGCCATGCTCGGCCTGGCTGCAGCAGTGTCACAAGACGACACCATGCAGCGCGTGCTCAAGGCCCCGCGCCTGACGAGCGCAGACAAGGCCGCCACGTTTATTGACGTGTGCGGCGACAAGTTCGATGTGAAAGTGCAGAACTTCATCCACGTCGTTGCCGAAAACGACCGTCTCCCGCTTCTGCCGGAGATTGCCGCTCTGTTCGACCTGTACAAGGCCGAGCAAGAGAAGTCGGTAGACGTTGAAGTGACCAGTGCTTTTGCATTGAACCAAGAACAGCAAGACAAACTCGCCAAGGTTCTCAGTGCACGACTCGACCGGGAAGTGCGCCTGCAAGTTGCGGAAGACAAATCCCTCATTGGGGGCATTGTCATTCGCGCCGGCGACCTGGTTATCGATGGCTCGGTTCGCGGCAAACTCGCGAGCCTTGCCGAAGCATTGAAATCTTGAGTTTGAAGGGGCAGCAGAGCAATGCAGCAACTCAATCCTTCCGAAATAAGTGAAATTATCAAGGGCCGCATCGACAAGCTCGATGTGACCTCCCAAGCCCGTAACGAAGGCACTGTCGTCAGCGTATCTGACGGCATCGTGCGGATTCACGGTCTGGCCGACGTAATGTACGGCGAGATGATCGAGTTTCCGGGCGGCGTCTACGGTATGGCCCTCAACCTGGAGCAAGACTCCGTAGGTGCCGTTGTATTGGGCGCGTACACCAGTCTGGCTGAAGGCATGAGCGCCAAGTGCACCGGCCGCATCCTGGAGGTTCCGGTTGGTAAGGAACTGCTGGGTCGCGTAGTCGACGCACTGGGTAACCCAGTTGACGGCAAAGGTCCGCTGAACAACACCGAGACCGATGCGGTCGAGAAAGTTGCTCCAGGCGTGATCTGGCGTAAGTCGGTAGACCAGCCTGTACAGACTGGCTACAAGGCTGTCGATGCCATGATCCCAGTCGGCCGTGGCCAGCGTGAGCTGATCATCGGTGACCGTCAGATCGGTAAAACCGCTCTGGCGATCGACGCGATCATCAACCAGAAGAACAGCGGCATTTTCTGCGTCTACGTAGCGATCGGTCAGAAACAATCGACCATCGCCAACGTGGTTCGCAAGCTGGAAGAAAACGGCGCCCTGGCCAACACGATCATCGTGGCTGCCAGTGCTTCGGAATCTCCTGCGCTGCAATTCCTGGCACCGTACTCCGGTTGCACCATGGGTGAATTCTTCCGCGACCGCGGTGAAGACGCGCTGATCGTTTATGACGATCTGTCCAAGCAAGCAGTGGCTTACCGCCAGATTTCCCTGCTGCTGCGCCGTCCACCAGGCCGTGAAGCCTACCCAGGCGACGTGTTCTATCTCCACTCCCGTCTGCTGGAACGCGCATCCCGCGTTTCCGAAGAATACGTAGAGAAGTTCACCAACGGCGCAGTGACCGGCAAAACCGGTTCCCTGACCGCACTGCCGATCATCGAAACCCAGGCTGGCGACGTTTCCGCGTTCGTTCCGACCAACGTGATTTCCATCACCGACGGTCAGATCTTCCTGGAATCGGCCATGTTCAACTCGGGCATCCGCCCTGCAGTGAACGCCGGTGTTTCGGTATCCCGTGTGGGTGGTGCCGCTCAGACCAAGATCATCAAGAAGCTCTCCGGTGGTATCCGTACCGCTCTGGCTCAGTACCGTGAACTGGCGGCATTCGCCCAGTTCGCTTCTGACCTGGACGAAGCGACCCGTAAGCAACTTGAGCATGGTCAGCGCGTTACCGAGCTGATGAAGCAGAAGCAATACGCCCCAATGTCGATCGCTGACATGGCGTTGTCGCTGTATGCCGCTGAGCGTGGGTTCCTGACCGACGTTGAAATCGCCAAGGTCGGCAGCTTTGAACAAGCGCTGATTGCTTACTTCAACCGCGATCACGCCGAATTGATGGCGAAGATCAACGTGAAGGGTGACTTCAATGACGATATCGACGCTGGCATGAAAGCCGGTATCGAGAAGTTCAAGGCCACCCAAACCTGGTAAGCCGCAGCGGGAGCCGCAAGGCTCCCGCTTGCTAACCTGATAGGTGTTACATGGCAGGCGCAAAAGAGATTCGCAGTAAGATTGCGAGCATCAAAAGCACGCAAAAAATTACCAGCGCCATGGAAAAAGTGGCGGTCAGCAAAATGCGCAAGGCACAAATGCGCATGTCGGCTAGCCGTCCTTATGCGGAGCGTATCCGCCAGGTAATTGGGCATCTGGCCAACGCCAACCCGGAATACCGCCACCCGTTCATGATCGACCGCGAAGTTAAGCGTGTGGGTTATGTGGTTGTGAGCAGTGACCGTGGTTTGTGCGGTGGTTTGAATACCAACCTGTTCAAGGCCCTG
>NZ_JAKNRV010000199.1:0-9457 GCF_023072625.1 Pseudomonas emilianonis | reverse complement strand
CAAACAACGCGTCGAGGACAATCTCCAGCTCACCGGCCGCCACCGCCGCCGCCACCTGATAGGACAGCACCCTCGT
Organism: Pseudomonas emilianonis; assembly: GCF_023072625.1. Taxonomy (NCBI): domain Bacteria; kingdom Pseudomonadati; phylum Pseudomonadota; class Gammaproteobacteria; order Pseudomonadales; family Pseudomonadaceae; genus Pseudomonas; species Pseudomonas emilianonis. Next base: position 9,381 of record NZ_JAKNRV010000199.1, on the reverse strand, counting down.
CATGCCCCAGCCGATGCGCGCCAGGTTGATCGCGGCGTTGTTTGCCGTGACCACCAGGCGCGGCGCGATGGGCACCGTCAGCAGCCGGTCGCCGTCGACGAATTGCCACTCGCTGATCAATTGGCTGGCCGACGACGTGGCGATCTTGGCTTCACGCAACTGCTCGGGACGTTGCGGCCGCCCGTGCTGATCGAGATAGCCGGGCGATGCGCACACCACCCGCCGCACTTCACCGACCTGAATCGCCTGTTGCCCCGGTTCCTGCAGATGACCGATGCGCACGGCCACGTCGACACCTTCGTCGGTCATGTTCACCACGCGATCGACCAGCAAGGCGTTGATGTTCACCAGGGGAAAACGATCGAGATACGCCCCCAGCAACGGCGCCACATACAGCTCGCCAAACAGCACCGGGGCGGTCACGCTCAGTTGCCCGCAGGGGATGGAATAACTGCCCGCCGCCGCTTCCTCGGCTTCGTCCAGCTCGGCGAGGATGCGTCGACAATCTTCCAGGTAGCGCTGGCCGGCTTCTGTCAGGTGCAGGCTGCGGGTGGTGCGCGCCAGCAGTTGGGTGCCGATGCGCTGTTCCATCGCGGCAATCGCCCGGGTCACGCTGGGCGGCGAGGTTTTCAGGCGGCGCGCGGCGGCGGCGAAGCCCTCCTCCTCGGCCACCGCGAGGAACACCTGCATTTCATGAAATCGGTCCATCGGCGTCCCTTCTCATTGGCTGAACATCATCCACTTGTGGCGAGGGAGCTTGCTCCCGCTGGGCTGCGCAGCAGCCCCAAGAAGATCATCGAGCCTCTCCAGACAATAGCTGCACCAGGTTTCAGGGCCGCTTCGCGCCCCAACGGGAGCAAGCTCCCTCGCCACAGCGTCGTCAATCAACTTGATTGCAGGCCCGCCGCCGTGCGGGGCATGCCGACAAACCCCGGCAACGCTTCGATACTGGCCAGCCACGCGCGCACTTGAGGGTAGTCGGCCAGCGACACATTGCCTTCCGGCGCGTGGGCCACGTAGGTATAGAAGGCGATGTCGGCAATGCTCGGCTGCTCGCCAGCCAGGAAGCGGCTTCGACCCAGTTGCTGTTCAACCAATTGCAGCAAGGCGTGGGAGCGGCTGATGGCGGTGACGGTATCGACATCCGCGCCAAACACCACCGCCAGCCGCGCGGTCGCCGGTCCAGCGTGCAACTGACCGGCGGCGGCCGAGAGCCAGCGTTGCACACGCGCCTGGCCCAGCGGGTCGCTCGGCAGCCATTGCCCGTTGCCGTACTTGCTCGCCAGGTACACCAGAATCGCGTTGGAATCGGCGAGTACGGTGCCGTTGTCATCGATCGCCGGCACCTGGCCGAACGGGTTGATGGTGTCGACGAATTCAGCGGCCTTGTGCGCGCCTTGCTTGAGGTCTACCAGGATGAACTCACTGGGCAGGCCCAACAGCGACAACATCAGCTCGACCCGATGGGAATGGCCGGACAGGGGAAAACCATAGAGTTTGATCGCAGACTGGGACATGAAAAGCTCCAAAAAAGTGGGGGTCTTGACGCCAGGCATGTTCCGCCGCCGCCTCAATCGATGGAATCACCAGGATTTACAATCGAGCATTTCAGCCGATGAAACAATCATCGACGGCTCGTCGCCTGACCTTCAGCGCTCTTGCAGCCGATCGCGCAAAAACCGATGACTCTTGGAAAACAGGCGCCGGTAGGTGAGCAGCACCGCGCCGACCGTGCCCAACGCCGACGAAGCGGCGATCAAAAACATGATCACGATCTGGTACCGCACCGCGTCCACCGGGCTCTCCCCCGCCAGCACCTGGCCGGTCATCATGCCGGGCAGGCTGACGATGCCGACCACGGTCATCTGGTTCAGCGTCGGGATCATCCCGGCGCGCACCGCCTGGCGGATCGCTTCCTGCGCCGCTTCCCAGCGTGAGCCGCCGAGGGCCAGGATCATCTCGATGGTGTTGCGGCCCGAAGTCAGTTCCTGGGTCATGCGCTCTATGCCCAAGGACACGCCGGTCAGGGTGTTGCCGAGGATCATGCCGAGGATCGGGATCGCATACTGCGGCTCGTACCACGGGTGGATGCGAATTACCGCAAACAAGCCCACCGCCGTGACCAGCCACGAACTGCCCCACACCGACACGATGCTGTCGATCCGTTGCCCACGGTACGTCCGCCGCCCGCGCCCCGCCGCCGACAGGCCGGCAATCAGGGTCATCGCGCACATCAGCGGCACCACCACGTACCAATAGGCGAACGCGAACACCCAGCCCAGCAGGTAACCGATCGCCAGCAGTTGCACCACGGTACGCACGGCGGCCCACAGCAACTGGCGCTCCAGGCCCAGGCGCAACGCCAGCGACAGCGCGCCGTTGATCAGGATCAGCGAGGCGGCGATGGCCATGTCCAGCGCGGTCAGGTTTTGGTAGTTCATGGTGGTGTGGCTCCGCTCAGCACACCGGCGCGCATGTGCAGGTGGATGTCACTCATGCGTTGGGCCTGTTCCAGGTCATGCGACACCCAGACATACGCGCGGGTGGGGTCGTCGGCGAACCAGGCGTCGATCAGCGCTTCGACATCGTGCGAGGACGCGGGGTCGAGGGCGGCGGTGGGTTCGTCCAGCAACAGCACGTCGGGGTTGAGCTGCAGCGTGCGGATCAACGCCACTACCTGAGACTCGCCGCCCGACAGGTCGCTGGCGTTTTTTGCCAGGAAGTCGGGCGACTTGCCGGCGTGCTGCAGCAGCGCAGTGACGGTCGCCAGCTCGAAATGGCGTTTACGCAGGGTCTTGAGGCTGAAGGGGAAACGCAGATTGTCTTGCACCGTGCCGTCGATCAGCGCCGGGCGTTGGGACAGGTAGCAGATGCGGCTGCGGTACTCGGGAATGTCTGTGTCAGCGATCGGCCGGCTATTCCACAGGACCTGCCCCGATGTGGGCGCGTCCAGCAACGCCAGTGCCCGCAGGAACACGCTTTTGCCGGAACCGGACGCGCCGGTGATCGATACGCGATCGCTGCGGTGCAGGGCGAAGTCAGTGGGCTGGAGCAAGGCCACCTGGCGACGCTCATCCCGGCGCGCAAGGGCGCGGGTCTCGATCAGTGCGCTCATGGACGCGTGTTCCTCATGGTTCGGTCAGGCGCAATGGTGAAGCAGGCGAGCGGGCGTTTCATAGCAAAAGTTCAAACGATGGCGACCGGCCCCGTGGCGGGCGCCTTGCAATCAGCCCCTGCCCTGCCTATATTTGCCGTCTGGCGCCCTCTACGCCACCTTCCGCGGAAAGGGCTGCGCCCAAGACAGTGAAGCACTCCCTCGTTTCTACGACTCCCAACCTTAAAGCGGAAAAGGTGTGTGCAAGGAGCTCGTATGTCGCAACGCCGCGTATCCTCGACCACTGATGGCCGTCTCAACCTTGAGCAGCAGCGCAAGCGCGCCAAGGAACTGTTGACACGCCTGAAAAGCGAAAACCCCGACGCCACCTTGTCCCAGGCTCAATGGCAGATCGCCAAACAACTGGGTTTCAGCAGTTGGCCCCAGCTCAAGGCCCATGTCGACGCCATCGACTTCGCCGCCCGCCATCCCGACTTCGCCGCCAGCGACGAAGCCCGCACCACCCATTGGCGCTGTGGCAACGACATTGCCCATAGCCTGCAATTGGCGGGGTTCAAGGGGCGCTTCCAGATGCTCAGCGACCCGCTGTGCATGGGCCCGGTTCGCGACCTGCCCCGCGACGAATTCCGCGCCATGCGCAGCGCATTCATCAGCCAGGCTTTTGGCCTGGGCGAAGCGGATGTCGCACGCCGTGTCGCCGATGAATACAACCAACTGGAAACCTTGGCCAGCGCCGAACACAGCGTGCTGTGGTGCGAGGCGGATGCGTATGACCAACTGTTCCTGATCCGCGCCCTGGCCGGTCTTGACCAGGCGCCGCGCAAGCTGGAGCTGATCGAGGTGGAGCGCATCCCAGGGGTAGAACGCTTTATCGGCATTGGCCAATTGGCCCCTGATGTACTGGCGTGGTTATGGCCGCAGCGGCGCTTGATCGATGACGACGCGGTGCAGTTGGCCCGTAAGGCATGGTCAGCCTACTGCGCCAGTTCTCCGCTTGAGGTGGCGGCACTGGCCCAAGGTACGCATCCCGCCCTACCCTTGCTGGCACCCGCCTTGCGACGCCAGTTGCAGGAATTGCCAGGTGCGAGGGATGGGTTGTCACTGACCGAACGCCTGTCCCTGGCCTACATCGCCGAAGCAGGGCCGGTAGCGTTCGGGCGCGTGTTTGCCGAGTTGATGGGCAAGCGCGAACCGCTGCCGTTCCTGGGAGACATGATGTTTCATGCACTGCTGCGGCCGTTGATCGACGGCGAGCAGCCTTTGTTGACGGAAACCGAGACTCATCTTGAATGGCCTCGGCGGGTGCTGGCGTTGACGGCGTTGGGGCACACCGTGCTGAGCGGCGATGCTTATTGGCTGGACCACGCCAGCCATGAACGCTGGGTTGGCGGTGTTTGCCTGAGGCCCGGTCAATCCCATTGGAGCCTTGATGAACAGCTGTCGCCGGTATGGCGGCCTTGATTCGCGGGGGGGATTTCGTCCGGGCCGGACACAACATCGGTGAGGCCCGGCGCAAGGCGGTCGTGCCTTATGGGAATGAAGCAGCGGGTAGTGCTGCTGCAGGAATAGTGAAGGGACGAAGACTGGCGCCCGGATGCGCAAAGACGCGCTATCCGGGCACAAGGTGCAGCTTCACGCTTTGACGTTCTGCCGGATATTCCAGCCGAACTTCACTGGCCCGCCGTCCTTGGCGCCGTCGGCCTTCTGCGGCTGGTAGCTGACGTCGACGCTGGCGAAGTTCAAGGCGATGCTGTCGTAGAGCACCTCATCCTGACTTTCAGCACCGGTGCCGTAGGACACCACCATGACCTCCTTCAGGGTGATCACCAGATACTCCACCGGGCTGGAACCGCCCGCCTTGCGCACCACCAATCGTGCTTCGGGATAATGCTTGCCGGTCGTGCAGGCCATCATCAGGTTGGGGCTGGATTTATCCAGCGGCTTTTTCAGGTTCAGGTTGGCAAAGTCGGCCTTGCCCGCGCCGCCACCGGTGCCGGAATGCATCGACCCCGTCTGCGACAACCCCCACGTCCACTCGGTGACATCAATCTCATCCCGATGGGCCTGGTCCCGTGATTCACCCTTGATATCGCCCAGTTTCAAAAACATATCGACGGCCATGTGAGCTCCCTGTCCTGTTATGCGTCGGTAGCGACGTGGGGCGCACTGTTCCTGAATCGATACGCCGCTCACAAGACGCCAGGGCGGGATTGGGAAGTGCCTTTCTTGAAAAAACGAAACTTCCGACATTCATCCGCGCGACGCCATCTTTACTCTCTCGACTCTCGCCAATCAGGAGTTAAGGAATGACGATCTCCCAGTTCAAGGATAGATATCTCTCAGCCCATCTCAACACGCGCCAACGTCTCGAAGGCAGCCTCAACCTGCGGCGGTTGTTCTTCGCCATCGACGCCGACCCGGCGCTGATCGGCGCGGGGGTGGTGTACATCGACGAAGCGTTCAACGTGGTGACACTGCGTGAGTTCCAGGCGATTTGCAGTGTGCGGCCGATTACCGTGGTGCTGCGTGAAGCGCCCCGGTATGTGGGGCCGGTGGAATTCAAGCGGATGCTGGAACATGAGCCGCGAGAGTCGAGGTTGATGGCGGAGGCGATGAGTACGGCAGTGACGTGTGCGGGGGCGCTGTTGAGTTGGCGTGTTATATACAGCGGGATAGCCATGATGCCCTTTACTGCTGGCGCAAGCGTTGTCATCTCTTTCATCGGCACAACCGCAGCAGTGGCGGGCTCGTTCCAGTGCGCAGCAGGAGTCTATCGAACCGTAAACGAAGTTTGGGACCCTCAGAGAAATGACCATCTGGACAGTAGCGCTTGGTACGAAGGAATGATGGCGGCTCTGGACGCTGTTTCCTTACTTGGGGTGACCACTTCTGCCGTAACGACAGTGAAAGTTATCAACCTGTCCAAGCGAGCAACAGGCAAACCACTTCGAGAGGTACTTCGTGGGCTGAGCCGGCAGGAGCGGGCAAAATTGACGGATGAACTGTTGAGAATGCAAGACCCACGACTGACACCGAAGCTCCTCAAGCTCAAGCAGGCCGCAGGCAATGTCCCCAAACGCATTCCAGCGGCACAGATAAAACCAATCACCGCCATCCATCGCAGGGATACTTTTGCAGCAGCGCTGGGCCTCACCAGCAGCGCGATGTCCGGAAATACGAAGACGCTGGCCATCGGTATTTACCAGGAGTTCAGCGAATGAAAAACCACAGAGAGTCCTTTTACATCGTAGATCCTCGCCCACTTTTGGCGCACTACAGACTGGCGTTGTTTGGCGGAGTTTTAGCCCTGTGCTTTTCGATTGCCACTGCCAGCACGCTAATGAACCTTACTTACTTCTCTGACGCATCTGATGGGGTTAGCGATGGGGTATTTTTTCTCGGAGGCGGCATGGCATGCGTGGTATTTGGCGTCGCACAGAGCATTGTCCTCCACGGTTATCCTCAGTGGGTTTGGCTTCAGGTTGGCGTGTTCATGATTTATTTGCTGCTTGTAGTTCCGACAACCATCTATAGCCCAGATCACGCCCTATTTACCTTTGCCCTGCTGAGCCCGTTACTTGGACTGCTGTGCCTGAACAGCAAGCGCCAACGAGAAATGCGTCTAAAGATGGTAGAAATCCGCCACAAGCGCGAAGCCATCATCGCCACCCTGAAAAAACAAGGCCGCTGGAAATGGTGGTAACCCGCGCGGTTGCCGACACAGCCGACTTCCGATCACCTGGCCCCGAACGCCACCCTATCGCGAGCAAGCCTGCACACATTTTTTTTACCGCAGTCCTTTAGTTTGCCGGCTTCAGCAACTGCATCTGCTGACGATAATCATCCGTCACCTGCCGCGCCTGGCTGCTGCTGGTGATCACCCTCGGCGTAATCAGCACAATCAGCTCAGTGCGGTCCTTGGATTTGCTGGTGTTGCCGAACAGCCAGCGCAGGCCGGGGATTTTGCCCAGGTACGGCACGGCACTGACGCTCTCGGCGTTGTCTTGCTTGATCAACCCGCCGAGCAATACGGTCTGCCCACTTTGCACCGCCACTTGAGTCGAGACCGAGCGCGTTGAGATACGCGGATTTACCGGCGTGTCACTGCTGCCGCTCTGGCTCTCGGCATCGCTGACCTGCTGCTGGATGTCCATGTACACCAGGCCGCCCGGGTTGATGCGCGGCACCACATCCAGAATCACCCCGGTCTGCACGTATTCGACGCTGCTCAGGGTGGTGTCGGCGTCGCCGGTATTCACCGTGGTCTGGCTGATGGGGATGTTGTCCCCGACCTGGATCTGCGCCGGCTGGTTGTTCATCACCACCAGCGACGGTGCCGACAGCACCTGCGTGCGGCCGTTGGTCTCCAGCGCGTGCAAGGCCACTTGCAAGTTGGAGCTGACGAAGGAATAGAACAACGAATCCGACGCCCCCAGCCCTGCCCCGCCACCGCCCAGCGCGCCCTGGCTGCCGGACTCGTTGGCGACGGTGGTGCTGGAGGAATTGCCCGCCAGGCGGCCGAGGTACCACTGCACGCCAAGGTCCAGTTCACCGGTGAGTTTGACTTCGAGGATGCGCGTCTCGATCTGCACTTGCAGCGGCGGGTTGTCGAGGCGTTTGATCGCGGCTTCGATCTCTTTCCATTGCGCGGGGCGGGTGCGCACCAGCAGTTGGTTACTGCTTTTTTGCGCGGTGATGCGGGTGCCGGCTTCGAGGCTTTTATCCGCTGCGGGTTCGGGCGCTTCGGCGCTTTGCTCAGGTTCTTCAGCCGGCGGCGGAGTGTTCGGCTGGCCACCGGCATTGTTGTTGAGCGATGACAACGTAGTGGTGCGCAACCCTGGTGCGACCTTAGCCGGCGTATCGTCCTTGATCGCGCCGTTGCCGTAGATCTGCCGCAGGTATTTGGCCAGGTCCGAGGCCTTCATGTTGCGCACGTCGTACACATACATCTGCGGCTCATTACCGCCACCTTCGTCGATGGTGCGAATCCAGTCGCCTACCTCGCTGAGGTACTGCGGCTGGGAAGAAATCGCCACCACCGAATTGGTCCGCTCGATCGGCAGAAAGCGCAGCATGCCGGCCAGTGGCATGCCGCTGTCCGGGCCGAACATGGCTTGCAGCTCGGGCATCAGCTCGGCCACCGACGCGCGTTGCAAGCCGAATACGCCCACCGACATGCCCTTGAGCCAGTCCACATCGAAGGTGTCGATGGTGGCCTGGTAGTTGGCCAATTCTTCCGGTGTGCCGGCCAAACTCAGGACGTTGCGCGCCGGATCCACCAGCAGAAAGGCGTTTTCCCGGGCGAACGGCTTGAGCAGTTTCTGCATCTCGGTGGCGGAGATATAACGCAACGGGAACAGCCGCGCCGACAGGCCGCTGGACGGTTGAGCCACGTTCATTTGCGGGACCAGCTTGCCCGCCACCGCCTGGTTGGCCGGCAGGATCACGTAGCGCTTGCCCTGCTTGATCATCGCGTTGTCGGTCCAGGACAGCAGGGTTTCGAGGATCGACAGCGCCTGCTGTTTGTCCACCGGTTTAGACGTGGAAAAGCTGACGTTGCCTTTCACCCCTTGGGCGATGCTGTAGTTCTCGTGCAGCAGGTCGCCCATCACGCTGTTGATCACCGCTTCGATAGGCTGGTCGGCGAAGTTGAACACGATATCGCCGCCGCCCTGCTCTTCCTCACGTGGGCTGGCGCTGGGTGGGCGCACGAATTGCTGGTTGCCACGTATCAACTGGCGTTGGGCCGGGGCCTTCGCTGCGGGCGGCGGGCTGTCCACCGCCGGTGTCTCACTCGGCGGGCGTTGCGCGCCGGTGCCTTGCATGGCTTCGTGGAGTAAAGCGTCGTCTGCGTCGAGACGCTCGGGCAGCGAGCCACAGCCTCCCAGGGAGACGGCAGTAGCCAGGCAAAACAACGAGGTGCGCATATCGATCAAGGGAGGGGCTCGCGAGGAAGGGAAATCGGTGGCCGGGTCGACGGCGGCGGCAAACGCTTGGCGTACAGGCTCAAGGTTTGCGTGCGACCGTCCAGGGTAAAACGGGCGGATTGCGGCGTGAGGTGTTCCAGGCGCCAGCCGTTGGGCAGCACCTGGCCCAGGCGCACCGTCAGCGGGCGACCGTCGGCTTGCTTGAGCATCACCATTTGCAGGTTGCCGGTGATCAGGATGCCGCTGAGGGTCAGGTTGGCCAGGCTGCTGGCCTGGGTGTTGCCGACCGCGCGATCAGGGCTGCGATCCGGGCTGAACAGCGGGGTTTGCCACGTGGCG
>NZ_JAKNRV010000198.1:0-9488 GCF_023072625.1 Pseudomonas emilianonis | reverse complement strand
TCGCCCTATCACCGTGGGTGCTCAGGATGGCGCAAACACTGTTCAAACTGCGCTTCACCGAGCGTCTGGCCGCCTTGGCCAGTTTTGCGCTCGTACACCTGCGTTTTAAGGTGCCTCAGCACGATCACTGACGCGTTCGCTATTGAGCAATGGAACTTTCTGACAAGAACCAATCCCTAAGCCAGCTTCAAGAGGTAAAATCGGCGACGTTCTCAGGATTCCCTGATACTCCAACCAGGGAACAGGTTGAAGTCGCAGGCAGCAAGGAGGTTGGCTTGAGATGCAACACAAGTGGTCGAATACAATGCACCCACTGATGTTTAACGCCGTACTGTGGTTATGTGGGGTTGCGCTGCTCTATCTGATCAAGGCGCTCGTAGAAGTGTTTTCAGGGCCCATCAGCGAAACCTGGATGGACCTGACGCTGGTGCTGACGGCGTACCTGTTACTCTTCGTCCTTGACCCCATACGAACCAGGATAAACCGCCGCCTGCACAAACGCGCCCGGCGTAAACAGGCTCGCCAGGACACCGGCACGGGTGCCTGACATTTTTCTAGGAGCAAACCTTTGTCCCAACCCGGCGATACCCATCAACTCGCGCTGGACAGATTCCTGCATGAGCACCCGGATGTACTCACCCAACTGGACACCCTGAACCCGCTGGCCGCCCAGGCCAAAGGCGAAACCCTGGCGCAATATCGCGCCGAACGCCTGCATGAAGCGTTCGAAGCCGAAGCCGAGCGCCTGGGGCTGTTTGCCTGGGAGCTGACCCTCAAGCTGACGGCCGAATCCGCCCAGGCATTCGAAGCGCAACGCCTCGAAGTGCATAGGGAAGTGGCGCAGATGGCGGGGATGAGCTGGGACGCATACTGTGAGCTGCATGGTGTGAGCGGCTGACACCGCATGCCATGAACCCGCAGTGCCACGCGGGTTTTATCGCGTCACACCATCGCCAGCGGATGCTTGCGCTTGGGCGCCCCGAACACCCGGTCGATGGCATCCAGGTCGTGCTCGTCCAGCACCAGTTGAGCGGCGGCAGCGTTAAGCCGCACATGCTCCGGCGTAACGGCCTTGGGGATGGCGATCACCCCCTCCTGGCGCAACACCCAGGCCAGCGCGACCTGCGCGGCAGTCGCCTGATGCCGATGGGCGATCTGCTTAAGGGTGGGGCTGGACAGCAACTCACCGCCTTGCGCGATCGGACAGTAAGCCATCAACGGCAAGTGATGTTGTTGCCACCACGGCAGCAGGTCGAATTCAATGCCGCGCTCTTGAATGTTGTAGAGCACCTGGTTGGTCGCGCAGGCCGGTGAAGCGAGTTCCTGCAGGTCTGCCACGTCGAAATTGGATACACCCCAGCGGCCTATCTTGCCGGCCTCGCGCAAACGCTCGAACGCTTCGACGGTTTCTTCCAGCGGGTATTGACCGCGCCAGTGCAGCAGGTACAGGTCGATGTATTCGGTGCCCAGCCGTTGCAGGCTGGCGTCGCACGCACGGGGCACACCCGTGCGACTGGCGTTATGGGGGTAGACCTTGCTCACCAGGAACACCTGCTCGCGCTTGCCGCGAATGGCCTCGCCGACCACGCTTTCGGCGCCGCCTTCGCCGTACATTTCCGCGGTATCGATCAGGCTCATGCCCTCGTCGATGCCGCACTGCAACGCCGCGACTTCGGCGCGGCGCCGGTCCGGGTCTTCGCCCATGCGCCAGGTGCCCTGGCCGATGACTGGGACGGGAACACCGGCCAGATCGATGGTTCGCATGACAACCTCCTGATGTGTTCGCGGGTTAACAGTGTGGCATTCACCGGACAAAAGGGTTCAATCGAAGTATGGTTGCCCTTTGCCAAATCGCCGGGAAGGGCCTGCAATGCTGTTTGTCGTAATGCTCGGGGGTAAGCACCCACGGGCCAGGATCGAAGTCCATGACGTGGTATTCGCCGTGGCGGATACGCTGGACGCCACCTACCCACAGTTGCGCGACGCCTGGTTTGGCAGCCCCAAGGGCGTGCACATCGATTCGTGGATGGCGGTCGATGGCGTCGACGGCTGGAAAGTCGAGCTCAGCCACTTGGCGCCCCAGGCCGGCGCGCACCACCTGTACTTCATCAACCTGGGCGGCTATGAGGCCAACCGCTTTGGCGAGGCGCATCACTACCTGCTGGTGGTTGCCCGCGACAAGAAGGAAGCGACGTTCAAAGGCAAGCAACAGCTGCTGCGCCACTGGTCACAGGCCCACACCGACGGCGTGCTGGACATCGACGACTGCCTGCCCATCGACCTGGTGGACGGCCGTTACCTTCACCTGGTCCAAGGCCAGCACCGGCCGGTGATCCAGCAGAACGACTACAGGGTGCTGGCGTGAGCGCCATGGCCGGATAGCTCATTTCATGAGAGGGGGAGCCTGCTCTAAAGTGCAGTGATGTTGTTCAGAATGATCGCGACGGCCTGGGCTGGGCTCATAGGGGTTACCTGAGGATTCATCGCAAGGCGCAACTTTATCCTATAGACGCATGGCGATGCCGTGCATGATCGGTTCCACGCTCCCGGTCAACACCACGCCGCCCTGCCCGTCCCACTGCACGGTGAGCGTGCCGCCGTCACATTGCACCTCAACGCTATCGTCAAGCAGGCCGCGTCGAATTCCGTTCACCACGGCGCCACAGCAGCACGAGCCGGACCCTAGCGGCACCCCGCCCCCACGCTCCCAGATACGCAGGCGAATATGCCCGCGATCAACAACCTGGACAAAATGCACATTGGTCCTGGCGGGAAACAGCGCGTGAACTTCCAGTGCCGGGCCCAGGGTTTCTACGTCGACGGCGGCCAGGTCCGCGACAAAGAAGGTGCAATGGGGGTTGCCCATGCTGCACGCCGCGGGGTTGCCTTCGAGTGGCAACCGCAGGGTGTCCATCGACTCGGCCAGCGGCACTGTTTCCCAGCCCAGCGATGGCGCGCCCATATTCACCGACACCCGCCGCCCCGACTCACGCACACATGTCAGTAAACCTCGGTCAGTACGCAGCACGATGGAATCGGTGCCGGCTTCGTGCATCAGCCGGTCGGCCACACCGCGCGTGGCGCTACCGCACGTTTGCAGCGGCGTGCCATCGGGGTTCCAGAACTTGATCCGCGCGGCGGCGTCTGCACAGTCGAGCACCACCGCCAACTGATTGAAGCCGATGCCGGTGTGACGATTACCGAGGCGGCGAGCGAGCTGCGCGGTGATCGGATCATCCAGACCACGGCGATCGATGATGATGAAATCGTCGCCATGCGCGTGCATCTTCACGCAAGGCAGCGTCATGGGGTGTGCTGTGGACTGTGGCAAATCAGAGCACGCTCCCCATCGCCTTCATCAACACCAGGTCGCGCCCATAAATATCCGGCGCATACACCAACCCACCCTGGCGATCCACTTCCACGGTCCAGTACCCGAGCAACACCGGCACCGGCGTGGCCAGGCGGAATTCATGGGTCACGCCGGTGGCCAGCAATTCATCGGTGCGAGTGCGTTCTGCCGGGGTCACCAGCAGGTCGCGCAGCAGCAAGGGTTGTTCAACCCGCACGCAACCCGAGCTGAGCGCGCGCGGGCCTTTGGTGAACAGCGGTTGGCTGGGGGTGTCGTGCAGGTACACCGAGTACGGGTTGGGGAAACGCATGACGATCTTGCCCAGCGGGTTGCGCGGACCGGCTTCCTGGCGCAGCAGGATGTTGCCGGGGCGGGCCCAGTCGATGTGTTCGGGGGCCAGCGGGCGGCCCTCGGGGTCGAGCACTTGCAGGTTTTGCTGGCGCAGGTATTCGGGGTTGAGGCGGATGGCCGGGAGCTTGTCCTCGCGCATGATGGTGGGCGGGATGGTCCAGGTCGGGTTGAGGGTCAAGCGGGTGATGCGCGACTTGAGCAGCGGCGTCTGGCGTTCGGCGCGGCCGACCTGCAGGCGGGTTTGCCACACCGGGATGCCACTCTGATAGACGCTCAGTTGCGCGGCGGCGACGTTGACCAGCACGCCTTCGGGCTCCAGGTCCTGGCTCAGCCAGCGGAAGCGCTCCAGGTTGATACGCAACTGTTCGCGGCGCATCAACGGGCTGATGTTCAGTTCGGCCACGGTGCCGGCGCCGATCACGCCGTCGGATTGCAGCGAGTGGCTGACCTGGAAGGCCTTGACCGCCTGCACCAGTTCGTCTCGGTACTGCTTGCCGTTGCCCTTGGGTTCGCTGGCGAGGTAGCCGCCACGATAGAGGCGCCGCGCCAGTTCCGGTACGCGCGGGTCTTCCATGCCGGGGCGCAACAGCGGTCCACTGGCGACCGCATCCCAATGGGGCAACGGCTGCTGGCGCAGCGTGGAGTAGACGTTACGCAGGCTGCGGTATAAATCCGCAGCGGGGCGGGCCTGGTCGAAGGCTTGCGCCATGTCGTGCAAGCCCGCGCTGGCGAAGGCCAACACCTCGGTATCCGGGTCGCGGGTGGGCGGCTGGGAATGCCACAGCGGTTCGAAGCGCGATTGCTGCAGGCGCCCATAATGCAAATCCTGCAGGGCGCGCAGGTACTGCTCGCTGGTGCCGATATCGCTGCACAGCACGTTGGCCGCGGCATCCGCCGAGGGCAGGCTATAGTGGGTGGGGTCCAGGCCGTCGTCGGCCAGCATCAGCAACTGCGTTTGCAGTGCCTGGCGGCGTTCGGCGGCGGCCCACAGCGGCACATCACCCTGCTGCTGATAGAACGCCTGCAGGCGCGCCAATGTCGCCGCGTCGATGCGCGGGGCAAGGCTGGGGCAGACGCTCGGCAACTGCGCGAGGGCCTGTTGCACCGGGCTCGCCGGAATCACCGGCAACGCGTCCATCAGCACTTCGTCGGCTGTTGCGACCAGCGGTGCAACGAGCAAGCAAATGCTCAAGTAACATGCGTGTTTTTTGAACAATAGCTTTGCTCCAATCCACAGTGGGGGGATGTACTGTAGATGCTGACTTTTATGTGCCGCCTCGGCCTGATGACCTTGACCGTGGCTACGCTGAGCACCGTTGCGCTCGCCGCCGACGGCAACCCTGTTTCCTTGTATAGCAGCCTGGCGCGCTCGGCTCCAGAACTCAATCCCGCTGTACTGAAAAGCGCGCTGAACGCAGTGCAGTGCGCGGTCAATAATGGCGAGGATCGTTCCGAGCGCCTGGCCGTGATTGACTATTCCCAGCCTTCGACCGCTCGTCGGCTATGGATTTTCGATTTGCGCAAAAAGACCCTGGTGCTGCGCGACCTGGTGGCCCACGGGGCCAAGTCCGGGGAAAACTTCGCCACCCAGTTCTCCAATCGTGAAGGCAGCCACCAGTCCAGCCTGGGCCTGTTCCGCACCCGGGAAAGTTACCTGGGCACTCATGGCTACTCACTGCGCATGGACGGCCTCGAGCCGGGCTTCAATGATCAGGCGCGTGACCGGGCCCTGGTGATTCACGCCGCCGACTATGTCAGCCCCTTGTGGAGCAAGCGCGAAGGCCGTATCGGCCGCAGCCAGGGCTGCCCGGCGGTGCGCCCGCAGGTGGCGCGCCAGGTGGTGGATAAACTCAAGGATGGGCAGTTCATGTTCTCGTGGTACCCGGACCAGCGCTGGTTGAAGTCTTCGACCTACCTCAACTGCAAACCCCAACAGGTGGCGAGTAGTCGTACAATCCGTGGCGGTTAGCCTGTCCCCACCGATAAGAGAGAGCGTCGCATGCTTCTACATAAGTCCACCTGGATCGAGATCGGCCGGTTTCTGGAGCGCAGCCGCACGGTGGTGATCCCCATCGGCTCCAACGAACAACATGGCCCCACCGGCCTGTTGGGCACCGACTGGATGTGCCCGGAAATCATCGCCCACGAAGCGCAAAAGCACGCTGACATCCTGATCGGCCCGACCTTCAATATCGGCATGGCCCAGCACCACCTGGGCTTTCCCGGCACCATTTCGCTGCGCCCATCCACCTTTATTGCTGCAATTGGCGACTGGGTACGTTCACTGGCCGGGCACGGTTTCGACAAGATCCTGTTTCTCAATGGCCATGGCGGCAACATCGCTACGATTGAAGCGGCGTTTTCCGAGCTGTACGCCGAAGCCAGCTTCGCCCGCCAACCGGCCGGGTTTGCGCTGAAACTGGTGAACTGGTGGGATCTGGAAGGCGTCAACGAGCTGGCTCACCGACAGTTCCCGGTCGGCCACGGCAGCCATGCCACGCCGTCGGAGATCGCCGTGACGCAGTGGGCTTATCCGGAGTCGATCAAGTCCGCCGATTATTCGCCGCAGATCGCCAACACCGGGCCGATCCGTGAAGCGCTGGACTTCCGCACGCGTTTCCCCGACGGGCGCATGGGCTCGGACCCGGCCCTGGCGACCGTGGAGAAAGGCGGTGAGTTGGTGGCGTTGGCAGCTCAAGGGCTGATCAAGGTTGTCGACAGCTTCAGTCACGAAGCAACACCTTAAACCATAGCCACGGCCACAGGGTTTATCGGTGGCCTGCGGTTACTTGCACTCTTGCGCCGTCAACTCCAGGCGCGACGGCGTGATGGTCGACGCGAGCGGCTTGCGCTCATACAGGAACACCTTGGTACCGTCCTGGGACTTGTAGGCCTCCAGTACATCATCGGCGGCAATCTTGCTGGTCAACACCACCCTGGCGTGGCGCGAGTTCTGCGTCACGGTCGAAGTGATGTTGTATTTTTCAAGTTTTGGCAACACGCACTGCATGTAACCTTCGGGGGTCTTGGCGGTTTGCAGGGCCAATGTCGGAGCATTCGGAGAAGACACACAACCGACCAGTAACAAGGAAGCAAAGGCCGGGGCCGGGGCGAAAAAATAGCGCATAAAAATCCTGACTATATAAAAGGAAACGTTCACATCAACCCGCTCGGACTAACGCCTTGAGCGACACATCAAATTGCTTCAAGGCATCGAGCTGGACATCACGCTGCTGCTCGATCTGCGCGGCAATCTCCGGGGCGGCCTTGTCATGGGCCCACACCGACGACACTTGCTTATGCACCGAGCCTTCGGCCTTGGCGATGTACTGCAGGTTCGCGTCATAGAAGCGCGCGATAAAATGCGCCTCGACCTGATCGTTACGCGGGGTCAACAGTTGGTTATGGGTGTCGAGCATCACCACCACATCGGGGTGAGCCTGCACAAGCGCATCCAGCGTGTCGTAAACGGTCACCGACAAAAACGTGCCTTGCAACGAACTCATCAACCAGTCGATGGCCAACTCCGGGTCGGAGCTGTTGACGAACGCCTCGCGGATGCGCCCATCGAGGGCATCCCTGGCGCCATTCAAGGCCGTGTCGTGGTAGCGTTCAAGGTAGCTGAGGTTGTCGACCGTGTTTTCGCTGTACAGCACCCCCACTGACTGCTCGTGCCGCAGGGAGTCTACGCTAGCGCCGAGTGATAGCAAATGGCCTTCACGCAATTCATCGGCGATTGCCGGGTTGATCATGACCGCAGTGCTCATCATCAGGGTCATTAAAGCCAGTTGAATAAACGTCCTCATCGCGCGATTTCCTTGAACTGCGTCTCGATGGGGCGATTTTCCGCTTTTCCTGAAAAAACAAAACTTGCAATCCTCGATGATGACTATTATCTGAACCAATAGTGCTTACATAAAATCTATAAGGACCACGCTATGAAACCCCACCAAAAAACCTTCGACCGCATCCGCGAAGCCGTATTGCCGGAGTACCGCGAGCGGGTTGCCGATTACCTGGTCGACTATGAACGTGTCTTGCAGGACCCGACGGCCGACTCGGACGATGCCCAAGCCAGCGCCCAGCAATTGCTGGGCTACCTGCGAGGGTTGAACACCACTCGCGTGCTGGGCATGGCCGACTGGGAAGAGCTGGACCGGCGCGTAGCGCAGGAATGGCCTAAAGCGCGGGCCTTGGCAGATTGACCCATTCCTGCACCGATGGCCGCTGCCATTGGCGTTGCGCGTAGTCCACCAACTCGGCCGGTACGCTGTCGCCGTTGAGGATCAGGCGGTTAAGCATCACCGCCAGGTCCAAATCGGCAATCGACCACTCGCCGAACAAGTACGCCGGATTACCCGCCAACAGCACCTGCGCCGCACTGACCAGGCGGTGTGCGGCGGCCTCGGCCAGCGGCGACAACGGCGGCATCTGCTGCCCATAGAACACCACCAACGTCGAACGCTCCTGACGAATCGGCAGCAAATCGCTGCGCAACCACGCCTGAACCTGCCGCGCCCTCGCCCGCTGCTTTGGATCGGCCGGGTACACGGCCGTTTCGGGGTAAGCCTCGTCCAGGTATTCGCTGATTGCCGAGGACTCTGACAGGGCGAAGTCCCCGTCCACCAACGTCGGCACGCGCTGGGTCACGGACAGTCGGGCAAAGTCGTGCGTCTGGTGTTGCGCGGCATCCAAATCAAGGACCACGGTGTCGAATGCCAGACCTTTTTCGCGCAGGGTGACGAACACCGACATCGCATAGGGGCTGGCGAACAGCGAATCAACGTAAAGGCGCAGCGCGGCTTGGTTCATGACGGATCTCCTTGAGTGAAAGCCCACGCTACGAGATCGGCGGCGATAAAGACAATGCGCTGTTTTTATAGGGGCATTCCTCGGCGGAATAGCGGTTTAACCGGCAAACCCGCCCTGCTCCAGAAAGGCCCGCTCTTCACCCGTGGTCAGCCTGGCCAGCACCTCATTGCGATGGGGAAAGCGCCCGAACTGTTCGATGATCCGGGCGTGTTCCTTGGCCCAATGGAACGTGTTGGCGTCCAACGGCTGGTTGAGGACCAGGGAGCGTTGCTGGTCCTGCACGTTTTCAGAATGCTCAAACGGCAGATAGCAAAACGCACGCAATTGCGGCTCGATCAATTGATCCAGCCCGGCATCTACCATGCGCCGCGCATACAAGCGCGCCAATGGGTCCGTGGCAAACATATGCGCCGTGCCGCGAAACGCGTTGCGCGGGAACTGATCGAGCAGAATCAGCAAGGCCAGCGCGCCCTGCGCCGAGCTCAACCAGCCCTCCAGCTCACGCCGGGCCGCTTGCAGATGAGTGGCGTAGAAGGTGTCGCGAAACGCGGCGTCGAACGCAGCGTCCTTGGCGAACCAGCGCTTGGGGCCGGCTTGCGTCCAGAAGTCGACGACGGCATGCGGGGTATGGATTGCCTCGGTGTGTTGCTTGCTCATCAGCAGCCTCTTCCAGTGGTAGGCACGAGCGTCCTCGCCCTCAGTGACAACACGCAGCAGTGCGCATAAATACGTTATAAGATAACATCCGATTTTCGTCCTGCCCTTGTGAACATCGACCATGAATGACGCTGTTCCCTTACGCCAACGCCTACTGTCCATCGACGCCCTGCGTGGTCTGGTTATCCTCATCATGCTGCTCGACCACGTGCGCGAGACCTTCCTGCTGCACCGTCAGGTCAGCGACCCGATGAGTATCGACAGCATCGAGCCAGCGCTGTTTATCAGCCGCACCCTCGCCCACGTGTGCGCGCCG
>NZ_JAKNRV010000197.1:0-9502 GCF_023072625.1 Pseudomonas emilianonis | reverse complement strand
GCAGGGTTTCGGCCTGATCGTCGCGGTGCTGGCCGGTGAGCAACGCCGCCCCTGCCCCGACCACTTCACTGAACGCCTGATAGCGCGCGTCACGCGCCGCGCGCTCCAGGCTTGCACCGGCCAGCACCTGCACGCGCATGACTCGCAAGGGGACCCCAAGGGCGTCACAGACCGACTGGCAATGACCGGGCCAGGCATCGGCCGCGGCTTGCAAGCCATGGTGGACATGAACAGCGCCAAGCGTAGGAAGCTTCTCAGTTTTGGCGAGATTTGCCAGAAGGTGCAGCAGGACGGTGGAATCAAGCCCGCCGGAAAAAGCGATATGCCAGGCCGGGGCATTGCGCCAGGGGCCCAGGGTTTGCAGGAGTTTGGCGGAGAGTAATGGTTTCATCAGATGTTACCGCCGCAAACCTGAAATACGTTGGCCAAGCATACACAAAGCAAATGTGGGAGAGGACTTACTCCCGATAGCGGCGGGCCAGTCACCAGATGCATTGACTGACACTCAGCAATCGGGGGCAAGCCCCCTCCCACATTTTTTACTGCTGCGATTTAGAGACCGTAGCTCATCAGGCGCTCGTAACGACGGGCCAACAGCGCTTCGTTATCCAGCTTTTTGAGCATCGCCAGTTGCGAACCCAGTTCGGCACGGATACTCGCAGCAGCGGCTGCCGGGTCGCGGTGAGCGCCGCCCAATGGCTCGGCGATCACTTTATCAACGATACCCAGGCCCTTGAGGCGCTCGGCCGTGATACCCATCGCTTCGGCAGCGTCCGGCGCTTTCTCGGCGGTTTTCCACAGGATCGAGGCGCAACCTTCCGGCGAGATCACCGCATAGGTCGAATATTGCAGCATGTTCAGTTGGTCACAGACACCAATGGCCAACGCACCGCCGGAACCGCCCTCACCAATCACGGTGGCGATGATCGGGGTTTTCAGGCGGGACATGACGCGCAGGTTCCAGGCGATCGCTTCGCTCTGGTTACGCTCTTCGGCGTCGATACCTGGGTAGGCACCCGGGGTGTCGATGAACGTCAGGATCGGCATTTTGAAGCGCTCGGCCATTTCCATCAGGCGGCAGGCCTTGCGGTAGCCTTCCGGACGCGGCATGCCGAAGTTACGGCGAACTTTTTCGCGTACTTCACGGCCTTTCTGGTGACCGATCACCATCACCGGCTGGTCGTCCAGGCGAGCGATACCGCCCACGATGGCCGCGTCGTCGGAGAAGTGACGGTCGCCGTGCAGCTCGTCGAACTCGGTGAAGATGTGCTGAATGTAGTCCAGAGTGTACGGACGGCGCGGGTGGCGGGCCAGGCGCGCGATCTGCCAACTGGTCAGCTTGCCGAAGATGTCTTCGGTGAGCGTGCTGCTCTTGTCTTGCAGGCGAGCGATCTCATCGCCGATATTCAGCGAATTGTCATTGCCGACCAGGCGCAGTTCTTCGATCTTGGCTTGCAGGTCAGCGATCGGCTGTTCGAAATCAAGAAAATTCGGGTTCATAAGCGTCCGTCTTGGGTCGACGGCCAAGGGGTGCCTGGCCAGCCGGTTGTCTGTTCGCGCCCTACCTTAAGGGAGAGGCGCGTCTAGGTCGAGATTAAATGTTTGGTCGAGATCAGGCGATTTGCCACCACCTGATCGTCAACGGTATTGGAGGAAGACGTTGTCACGACCGAACTGGTCACGCAATGCTTGAATCAAGCCATCAGCGGGATCAATTCGCCAGGTCTCACCGAACTGCAGCATGGCCTTGGCGTCGTTACCGGTGTATTCCATGGTCACCGGGCATGCGCCACGGTGGCGTTTGAGCAAGTCCCCCAACCAGCGCAGCTGATCGCCCTTGAGCGCCTCGGTCTTGACCTTCAAGCGCAGGCTTTCGGCCAGGTTGGTGCGCGCATCTTCCATGCTCATCACCCGCTTGATCCGCAGGCGCAGGCCACCGGAGAAGTCGTCGTTACTGACCTCGCCTTCCACCACGACCATGGCGTCGGTCTGCAACAGCGACTGGGCGGAATGGAAAGCGTCGGCAAACAGCGACGCCTCGATCCGGCCAGAGCGGTCATCAAGGGTGATAAAGCCCATTTTGTCGCCCTTCTTATTTTTCATCACCCGCAGGGCGATGATCATGCCGGCGACGGTCTGGGTGTCGCGTGCCGGTTTCAGGTCGATGATGCGCTGACGGGCGAAACGACGGATTTCGCCTTCGTATTCGTCAATCGGGTGACCGGTCAGGTACAGGCCCAGGGTGT
This sequence comes from Pseudomonas emilianonis, assembly GCF_023072625.1. Lineage (NCBI taxonomy): Bacteria > Pseudomonadati > Pseudomonadota > Gammaproteobacteria > Pseudomonadales > Pseudomonadaceae > Pseudomonas > Pseudomonas emilianonis. Next base: position 7,256 of record NZ_JAKNRV010000197.1, on the reverse strand, counting down.
CTTTTTCACCTTTGAGGCGTTCCTTGAGGGTCAGCTCCTTGGCCTTGCGATGGTTGGCGTACACATCCGCGTCTTCCTCGACGAACAACCCGCCAAACAGGTCGGCGTGGCCGCTGTCGTGGGTGCGGGCGGTCTGTTCAGCGGCCTTGATCGCTTCTTCCATGGCGCTCAGCAGCACCGCCCGATTGCGGTCGATATTCGCCTGATAGGCCTTCGGCTCATCATGGAAATACGGGCCGAGACGGTCCAGGGCACCGCTGCGGATCAGGCCATCGAGGGTACGTTTGTTGATGCGTTTGAGGTCGACCCGTGCACAGAAGTCGAACAGGTCCTTGAACGGGCCGTTTTGGCGCGCTTCGGTGATTGCTTCCACCGGCCCCTCGCCCACGCCCTTGATCGCGCCCAGGCCATAAATGATGCGGCCTTCGTCGTTCACGGTGAACTTGAACTCCGAGGCGTTCACGTCCGGCGCGTCGAGGCGCAGCTTCATGGTGCGCACTTCCTCGATCAAGGTCACGACCTTGTCGGTGTTGTGCATATCCGCCGAGAGTACCGCAGCCATGAACGGCGCCGGGTAGTGGGCCTTCAGCCAGGCGGTCTGGTACGACACCAGGCCGTAGGCGGCGGAGTGGGATTTGTTGAAGCCATAACCGGCGAATTTTTCCACCAGGTCGAAAATGTTACCGGCGAGGTCGGCGTCGATATTGTTGGTGGCGCAACCCTCGATGAAACCGCCGCGCTGCTTGGCCATCTCCTCGGGCTTTTTCTTACCCATGGCGCGACGCAGCATGTCCGCACCACCGAGGGTGTATCCGGCCATGACCTGGGCAATCTGCATCACCTGTTCCTGATACAGGATGATGCCGTAAGTCGGCGCCAGTACCGGTTTGAGGCCTTCGTACTGGTAGTCCGAGTGCGGGTAGGCCAGTTCGGCGCGACCGTGCTTACGGTTGATAAAGTCATCCACCATGCCCGATTGCAACGGGCCCGGACGGAACAGGGCGACCAGTGCGATCAAGTCTTCCAGGCAGTCGGGCTTGAGCTTTTTGATCAGCTCTTTCATGCCGCGCGACTCAAGCTGGAACACGGCGGTGGTTTCGGCTTTTTGCAGCAGGCTGTAGGTCGGTTTGTCGTCCAGCGGGATAAACGCGATATCCAGCGGTTCTTCATTGACCTTGGCGCGTTCGCGGTTAATCGTCTTGAGCGCCCAGTCGATGATCGTCAGCGTCCGCAGGCCGAGGAAGTCGAACTTCACCAGGCCGGCCGCCTCAACGTCGTCCTTGTCGAACTGGGTCACCAGGCCGCCGCCTTCTTCGTCGCAATAGATCGGCGAGAAGTCGGTGAGCTTGGTCGGCGCGATCACCACGCCACCGGCGTGTTTACCGACGTTACGCACCACGCCTTCGAGCTTGCGCGCCATCTCCCAGATTTCAGCGGCTTCTTCATCGACCTTGATGAAGTCGCGCAGGATTTCTTCCTGCTCGTAGGCTTTTTCCAGGGTCATGCCGACTTCGAACGGGATCATCTTCGACAGGCGATCCGCCAGGCCATAGGACTTGCCCTGCACTCGGGCGACGTCGCGGATAACCGCCTTGGCCGCCATGGAGCCGAACGTGATGATCTGGCTCACGGCGTTGCGACCGTATTTATCGGCCACGTATTCGATCACGCGGTCGCGACCGTCCATGCAGAAGTCGACGTCGAAGTCGGGCATGGAAACCCGTTCCGGGTTAAGGAACCGTTCGAACAGCAGGTCATATTCCAACGGGTCGAGGTCGGTAATCTTCTGCACATAGGCGACCAACGAGCCGGCACCCGAGCCCCGGCCAGGACCGACCGGTACGCCGTTGCTCTTGGCCCACTGGATAAAGTCCATCACGATCAGGAAGTAACCGGGGAACCCCATCTGGATGATGATATCCAGCTCGAAATTCAGCCGGTCGATATAGACCTGGCGCTTGGCTTCGTAATCGTCGGTGGTGTCCTTGGGCAAAAGGACCGAGAGGCGCTCCTCCAGGCCATCGAACGACACCTTGCGGAAATACTCATCGATGGTCATGCCTTCGGGAATCGGGAAGTTGGGCAGGAAGTGCTTGCCCAGCTTCACTTCGATATTGCAGCGCTTGGCGATCTCGACGGAGTTTTCCAGTGCCTCGGGCAGGTCGCTGAACAGCTCGGCCATTTCCTCGGCGCTTTTGAGGTACTGCTCTTCACTGTAGTTTTTCGAGCGACGCGGGTCATCCAGGGCCCGGCCTTCACCGATGCACACGCGGGTTTCGTGGGCTTCGAAATCTTCCTTCTTGATAAAGCGCACATCGTTGGTCGCCACCAGCGGCGCGCCCAGCTTGTCGGCCAGGGCCACGGCGGCGTGCAGATGTTCTTCATCGTTGGGGCGGTTGGTGCGCTGGACTTCCAGGTAGAAGCGGTCGGGGAACACGGCCATCCACTCGCGGGCCAGCACTTCGGCTTCCTGGGGGTTGCCGCCCAGCAGCGCGATCCCGATCTCGCCCTCTTTGGCCGCAGAAAGCATGATCACGCCTTCGCTGGCCTCGGCCACCCACTCGCGCTCGATGATCACCGAACCGTTGCGCTGGCCGTCAATGAAGCCACGGGAAATCAGTTCGGTGAGGTTGCGATAACCGACGCCGTTCATCGCCAACAGGCTGATGCGGCTCAGGGGGTTATCCGGGTCTTTGTTCGACAGCCACAGGTCGGCGCCGCAGATCGGCTTGATGCCGGCGCCCATGGCGTTCTTGTAGAACTTGACCAGGGAACACATGTTGTTTTGATCGGTGACCGCCACCGCAGGCATGCTCATGCCCACCAGGGTTTTGACCAGCGGTTTGATCCGTACCAGGCCGTCGACCAGGGAGTACTCAGTGTGCAGGCGTAGATGAACGAATGAAGCCGGCATAGTGATCCTGTCTTAAACGTAGAAACAACAAGGCCCGGGATTGTACCGGGCCTGGGCAAAAACATCAGCCTCGCGACTAAACCTCGCTGAGGCTCTCGCGCTGTTCGTAAGCCAGGCGCACCGGGGCGAACGAGCGACGGTGGATTGGCGTCGGGCCAAGACGGGCCAGCGCTTCCAGATGAACGGGCGTCGGGTAGCCTTTATGGCCGGCGATGCCGTAGCCCGGATAGATCAATTCGAACGCGGCCATTTCACGGTCACGGCTGACCTTGGCCAGAATCGAGGCTGCCGCGATGGCAGGCACCTTGCTATCGCCCTTGACGACCGCTTCAGCCGGCATCGCCAGTTTCGGGCAGCGGTTGCCGTCGATCATCGCAAGTTTGGGCGTGATATGCAGGCCCTCGACGGCGCGCTGCATGGCGAGCATGGTGGCGTGGAGGATATTCAGTTCGTCGATCTCTTCGACTTCGGCCCGGGCGATATGCCAGCTCAGGGCTTTTTCACAGATCTCGTCGAAGAGTTTTTCCCGACGCGCTTCGGTGAGTTTTTTCGAGTCGTTGAGACCGAGGATCGGACGGTTCGGGTCAAGAATCACCGCCGCCGTAACCACCGCGCCACAAAGCGGGCCGCGCCCGACTTCATCCACGCCGGCCACCAGTTCATGGGCTTGCGCGACCAGGCTGAAATCCAGCCCCATTTGCGTCGTCATAGGGCTTCCTGTTTGTGGCCGATCAACGTCAGCACGGCATCGGCGGCCTGGTTTGACGCATCACGGCGCAAGGTGCGGTGGATGGCGTCAAAACCGCGAGTCTGCTCTTCGCCACCGTCGATCAAGGGGAGTAGCGTCTGCGCCAGGGCTTCGGGCGTTGCATCGTCCTGCAACAATTCTGGCACCAACAGGCGCTGGGCCAGCAGGTTGGGCAAGGAGATGTAGGGGCTTTTAACCATGCGTTTGAGAATCCAGAAGGTCAGCGGCGCCAGGCGGTAAGCCACGACCATCGGACGCTTGTACAGCAACGCCTCCAGGGTCGCGGTGCCCGAGGCGATCAGCACCGCATCGCAAGCCGCCAGGGCCAGGTGCGACTGACCATCGAGCAGGGTCAACGGCAGGTTGCGCCCTTGCAGCAATGTTTCGATTTGTGCGCGACGTTGCGGGCTGGCACACGGCAGTACGAAGCGCACGCCAGGCTTCAAGGCCTGCAGGCGTTCGGCGGCGTCAAAAAACAATGTGCCCAGGCGACCCACTTCGCCACCGCGACTGCCTGGCATCAGCGCGACAAGCGGGCCGTCGGACAAGCCCAGTTCGGCACGCGCTGCAGCGCGGTCAGCGTGCAGCGGGATAGTGTCGGCCAGCGTGTGCCCGACAAACCGCACCGGTACGCCCTTCTCTTCGTAGAAACGGGCTTCGAACGGCAGCAAGGTCAGCATCAGGTCGCAACCTTCGCGGATCTTCAGCACGCGCTTCTGCCGCCACGCCCAGACGGACGGGCTGACGTAATGCACGGTCTTGATCCCAGCCTGACGCAACCTGAGTTCGATATTGAGGGTGAAATCCGGCGCGTCGATGCCGATAAAAACGTCGGGCTTTTCTTCGATCAGGGTCTGAATCAGCAACTTGCGCCGCACCAGCAGTTCACGCAGACGACCCAACACCTCCACCAACCCCATGACCGACAAGCGCTCCATGGGGAAGTAAGACGTGAGGCCTTCAGCCTGCATCAACGGGCCACCCACACCGATAAACTCGACCGCCGAATGCTGGGCCTTAAGCGCCCGCATCAGGCCCGCGCCCAGGATATCGCCGGAAGCTTCCCCGGCGACCAATGCGATACGCAGATTGGCCATGATCAGCGAGTGATGCCGCGAGTCGACGCCTGAACCGAGTCACGGAACACCGCGACTTCCGGGAACAATGCTGCAGGCTCGGTCAGTTCAGTCAACGCTTGCTCAACCGTCAGGCCCTGGCGGTAAACCACCTTGTAGGCGCGGCGCAGAGCGTGGATCGCGTCTTCGCTGAAACCACGACGGCGCATGCCTTCGAAGTTCATGCTGCGGGCTTCGGCAGGGTTACCGAAGACCGTGACGAACGCCGGGACATCCTTGCCGATGGCAGTGCCCATGCCGGAAAAACTATGGGCGCCGATGTGGCAGTACTGATGCACCAGGGTGAAACCGGACAGGATCGCCCAATCGTCAACGTGTACATGGCCTGCCAACGCGGTGTTGTTGACCAGGATACAGTGGTTGCCGATCACGCTGTCATGGCCGATATGCGCGTAGGCCATGACCAGGTTGTGATCACCCAGCGTGGTCTCGGCACGGTCCTGCACGGTACCACGGTGAATGGTCACGCCTTCACGAATGATGTTGTGATCACCGATTACCAAGCGTGTTTCTTCACCCTTGTACTTCATGTCGGGGGTGTCTTCGCCTACCGAGGAAAACTGGTAGATGCGATTGTGTTTGCCAATGCGGGTCGGTCCCTTGAGGATCACGTGCGGCCCGATGACAGTCCCCTCGCCGATTTCCACACCTGCGCCGACGATCGACCAAGGGCCGACCTCAACGTCGGCGGCCAGTACGGCCGACGGATCGATGATTGCGCGAGGGTCAATCAAACTCATAGTTTGCGTTCCGCGCAGATGATTTCGGCGGAGCACACTGGCTTGCCATCCACCGAAGCCTGGCATTCGAACTTCCAGATCTGGCGCTTACAACTGATGAACTTGGCTTCCAGGATCAACTGGTCACCCGGGGTGACCGGGTTGCGGAAACGCAACTTGTCGGAGCCCACGAAATAGTAAAGCGTGCCGTCGGCAGGCTTGAGGTCGAGCATTTTGAAACCAAGGATACCGGCAGCCTGGGCCATTGCTTCGATGATCAACACGCCCGGCATGATGGGATGCGCGGGAAAGTGGCCATTGAAGAACGGTTCGTTGATGCTGACATTCTTGTAGGCACGAATGCGCTTTTCCTCAACATTCAGGTCCACTACACGATCCACCAGCAGGAACGGGTAACGGTGAGGCAGGTATTCGCGAATCTCGTTGATGTCCATCATTTCGGGGGGAAGCCTGTAATAAAGATTGGGGGCGGGCGACTAAACGCACGCCCCGCTAGCAAATCAAGGAGGCAGTCTAGCGGCTGTTCACACTTGATATGGAAATGGTATCAGCCTTCTGATGAAGCATTACCGCCAGGGGTCACGTCCCCAACACGCTTTTCCAGCTGCTTGAGACGTCGAGCCATGTCGTCGATATGTCTCAAACGCGCCGCACTCTTGCGCCATTCAGCCGCAGGCTGCATGGCGGTACCGGAAGAATAGGCACCGGGCTCGGTAATCGAGTGGGTGACCATGGTCATGCCGGTGATGAAGACGTTGTCGCAAATATCGATATGGCCCACCAGCCCTACGCCACCGGCGAGCATGCAATGCTTGCCGATCTTGGTGCTGCCGGATATGCCTACGCAGGCCGCCATGGCGGTGTGATCGCCAATCTGTACGTTGTGGGCAATCTGGATCTGGTTATCGAGCTTCACGCCATTACCGATCACGGTATCGGCCAAAGCCCCGCGATCAACAGCAGTATTGACGCCGATTTCCACATCGTCGCCGATCAATACGCCGCCGACCTGGGCAATCTTGTGCCAGACACCTTTCGAATTGGCAAAGCCGAAGCCTTCACCACCAATCACCGCGCCCGACTGAATGACCACCCGCTGCCCGATACGCACGTCGTGGTACAGGGTCACGCGGGGCGCCAGCCAGCCATCGGCACCGATTTCACAGCGTGCACCGATAAAGCAGTGAGCGCCTACGGTGACGCCGGCGGCAATGCGCGCGCCACTTTCGATCACGGCAAAAGCGCCAATGCTCGCCGCAGGGTCAACCTGGGCATCATCGGCGATGACCGCCGACGGATGGATTCCTCCAGCCGCCTTGGGTTTCGGATCGAACAGGTGGGATACCCGCGCATAGGCCAGGTACGGATCAGCCACCACCAGCGCGTCCCCGGCGTAACCCTCGGCGTCAGCAGCCTTCAGCAGCAGGGCTGCGGCTTGGCTGTCGGCCAGGTATTTACGGTATTGGGGATTTGCGAGGAAGCTCAACTGAGATGGGCCAGCCTCCTGCAAGGTGGCTAGCCCAGTAATTTCTTTCTCCGGGGAACCACGCAAGGTGGCTCCCAGGAACTCGGCCAACTCGCCGAGCTTGATAATCGCGGTCATGGCTTACTTCAGCTGGTTCATGCGCTCGATCACCTGGCGGGTGATGTCGTATTGAGGCTTGACGTCAATCACGGCGCCGCGTTCGAACACCAGGTCAAAGGCACCTTTCTTGATG
>NZ_JAKNRV010000196.1:0-9583 GCF_023072625.1 Pseudomonas emilianonis | reverse complement strand
GCCAATGGGTGCCCTCCTCGCTCCACAGCACGCTCTCGCCGGCAGGGTGCCACCAGCGGCTGAGGGGGCGGGCCGGATCGACGGGGCCAAGCAACTGGCCGAAGTCCAACACATTGATCGATGCCCCAGGCTGCTGCCGGCGATCGTGCACATGGGCATGGCTCGGACGAATGCGCCAGAGTTGTTGACGCAGGGCCTCGGGTTCCAAGTCATCGGCCAGGGTCAGCACCTGGCCGCCGACGGATTGGGCGGCCAGCGCCAGCAGCAACAAATTGGGCTCGAAAGCACCGCAGAGCGCCAACCGCGATTGTTCGTTGAACCCCTGCTGGCGCAAGCCATCGGCCAGACGCTCGACATCGCGCAAGGCGTCGATCCAGCGCCAGGCGTACCACTGGCCCTGGCGCTTGTGGCGCAGGGCGGTGTGCAGCGGCGTGATTTGCGCCCAGTGGCGCAGTTGTTCCAGGGCCTTGGGCCGGTGACCGAGCAGCTCGGCCGGCCATTCCAACGCCAGTGGGCGTTTGAGGTCATGCACGCTCATAGGGGTAATGCTCCTATTGGGTGGGTAAGCGTGCGGTGGTCCGCTGGCTGATGTTGATCAGGCAATGAAGATCGAAACGTGGGAGGGGGCTTGCTCCCGATAGCAACGGATCAATCAAATATGTTCTAACTGACCCTCGGCTATCGGGAGCAAACCCCCTCCCACATTGGATTTGTTTTGGCCGGACAAATCGCGGTAGCCGGCGCCAGGGTGGTTCGACGGCAACCTCGGGCCTTCACCAAACAACTTCTCGCGCAAGGTGCCCTGGGCGTATTCAGTCTTGTACACGCCGCGCTTTTGCAACTCCGGCACCAGCAGCTCCACCGCGTCGATAAAGGTTTCGTGGGTCAGCGCATAGGCCAGGTTGAAGCCGTCCACGTCGGTCTCTTCCACCCACTCCTGCAGCAAGTCCGCCACGGTTTCCGGGCCGCCGACAAACAGCGGGCCAAACCCCCCGATGCCGACCCAGTCGGCCAGCTCTTTGGGGGTCCAGACCTTGTTCGGATCGGCCGTGGAAAACGCTTCCACCGCCGACTGAATGGCGTTGGTATGCACATGTTTGAGCGGCTCGTCGGGCTTGAACTGGCTGAAATCGATGCCGGTCCAGCCGGAGATCAGCGCCATGGCCCCTTCGTAGCTGACGTAGGATTTGTATTCCTCGAACTTGGCCTTGGCCTTCGCGTCGGTCTCGCCGACGATCACCGTCTGCAGATTGAAGATCAGGATCTTGCGCGGATCACGCCCGGCCTCGGCCGCACGGCGACGAATGTCGGCGACGGTCTTTTTCAGCTGCACTTTGGACGGCGCGGCGACAAACACACACTCGGCCTGTTCGGCGGCGAACTGCTTGCCACGGCTGGACGCGCCCGCCTGGTACAGCAACGGCGTGCGTTGCGGCGACGGTTCGCATAGGTGAATGCCGGGCACCTGGAAGTGTTTGCCGACGTGGCGGATCTCGTGGATCTTGCTCGGGTCACTGAAAATCCGCCGCTCGCGGTCACGCAGCACCGCGCCGTCTTCCCAACTGCCTTCCCAGAGTTTGTAGCAAACCTCCAGGTACTCTTCGGCGTAGTCGTAGCGTGCATCGTGTTCGGTCTGGGCGTTCTGGCCGAGGTTCTTGGCGCCGCTTTCCAGGTAGGAGGTAACAATGTTCCAGCCGATCCGGCCCTTGGTCAGGTGGTCGAGGGTAGAAAGGCGCCGAGCGAACGGATACGGGTGTTCGAAGGACAACGACGCGGTCAGGCCAAAACCCAGGTGTTCGGTGACCAGCGCCATCGGTGCGATCAGCGACAGCGGATCGTTGACCGGCACTTGGGTCGCCTGGCGAATCGCCGCGTCGCCATTGCCGTTGTACACATCGTAGATACCCAGCACGTCGGCGATAAACAGGCCATCGAACTTGCCACGCTCGAGGATTTTCGCCAGGTCGGTCCAGTATTCCAGGTCCTTGTACTGCCACGAGCGATCACGCGGGTGCGCCCACAGGCCGGGGGATTGGTGGCCGACGCAGTTCATGTCGAAGGCATTCAAGCGAATTTCACGGGCCATCAAACAGCACTCCCGGGGGCGACACCGTTGAGGTGGTAGTTGCCGACAATCTGGTACTTCCAGCGCAGCGGGTCTTCGAGGGTTGGCGCCAGCGCGGTGCAGTGGCCGGTCAGTTCGAATTCGGCAGCGCTGGCGAACAGCAACGCTTCGGCGGCGGCGATCTGCGCTTCGGTGAAGGCGACAGGCGTTGGGTGGGTTTGGGCGTATTCCAGCAACGCGGCGGCCACCTCCACGCGGATCTGCCAGTCGCCGAAGCGGCTGATCACGTAGGGGTCATCACTTGTTTGCACAAGACGTCGGGTGCTCTCCAGCAATTGGCGAGCCTGGTCCAGCGCGGTGGGTTGGGTCAGTGCATTCATGGGGGCAGGCTCCTCAGTTCCAGGCATGGCGTGCGGGTTTGACGCCGTTGAGCACGAAGTTACCGATCAGGTGGTATTTCCAGCGGGCCGGATCGTGCAGGGTGTGGGTGCGCGCGTTGCGCCAGAAGCGGTCGAGGTTGTGCTTGCCGGTCACCGAGCGGGTGCCGCCCAGCTCGAAGAGCTTGCTGCTGGCGAGCAACGCGGTTTCGGCCGACAGGACTTTGGCCTGGGCGACGATCAGCGAGGCGTTGGCGACGGTGTCTTCGTTCGGTTCGGCGAGGGCCTGATCGACCGCCTTGCCGGCCTTGGCAAGAATGGCTTCGGTGCCGTGTACGCGCCATTCCAGATCACCGATGGCGGCGATGGTGAATGGGTCCTGCCAGCCGTGATCCTGTTGGCTGTCGATCCATGGACGGGCCTGGCGCGCGTAGATTTTCGCTTGTTCGAGGGCGCCCACGGCGATGCCGGTGTCGATCGCCGCCTGGATGATTTGCGAAATCGGGCCGTCGGCGGTCGGTTGATCGAACGCCAGGTGCGCTGGAATCACCGCGCTCAGGGGCACCGTCACGCCGTCGAGAGTCACGCCGCCGCTGGCGGTGGTGCGCTGGCCGAAGCCGTCCCAACTGTCGATGACCGTGAGGCCCGGCGCATCGCGCTCGACGAAGGCAATAAAGGCCTTGCCCTGTTCGTTGGTGCCAACGGCGGGCACGATATGGGCGAACAGCGCGCCGGTGCAGTAGAACTTCTCGCCATTGATCTGGGCGTGATCCGCGTGTATGCGAATCTGGGTGTCGAAGGTACCGGCGTTTTTGCTCTTGGCCTCGGAGAAGGCATTACCGAAACGGTAGCCGGCCAGGACCTTGCCGAAGTAGTGGCGCTTTTGCTCCTCGCTGCCGGTTTGCAGCAGGATATCCACCACACCCAGGTGGTTCTGCGGGATCTGCCCCAGGGACGGATCGGCGGCGGCGATCAACTTGATCACCTCGGCCACCGTCACATAGGACACTTCGGCACCGCCGTAAGCCTTGGGGATGGTGATACCCCACAGGCCACTGGCGGAAAATTCGTCGAGTTCGGCCACCGGCAGGCGGCGCTCGCGGTCGCGCACGCTGGCATCGACGGCGAAGCGCGCGGCCAGGCGCGTGGCGACCTCGATGGCTTCAGCGTCTGAACGGATGATATGAGCAGGGTGTTGAGGGTGGGCTGACATGGGCCGACTCCAGAGTCCAAGGGGATACCGGAGTGATTGCAGGAGTCGTGCCTGAAACCAATCATCAATAAAATCAGTGACTTGCTAACATTTTAACGCATGGACAGCCGCTTGCGATCAAGCAAAGTGCCCATCCACTGTTGCCCGGTAAACAGTTAGATCACCACATTGCGTACAAAGCGCACCGCCACGTCGCCGTCATTGCGATAGGCGTGGGCCTGGCGGCTGGCGAACATGAAGAACTCACCGGCGGCGACCGGCTTTTCCTGGTCATCCAGCACCAACGTCAGGCTGCCTTCGAACACGAACAACTGCACGCTCCAGCCATCCGGGTCCGGCTCGGGGCTGTAGCGATCGCCCGGCTCCAGGCGCATTTCCCACAGTTCGACTTCACGCCGCGCCGTGGCTTTGGCGAGCAGTACGGCTTTGCTGCCGGGGATGTCCCCGGCCCAGGCCAGTTCGTTGATGCGGCTATGGTCAGGTGCGTCGGGTGCCTGGATCAGGTCGCTGAAGGCTACGTCCAGCGCTTCGGCGACACGGTCGAGGGTGGACAGGCTGACGTTTTTCTCGCCGGCCTCAATGGCCACCAGCATGCGCCGGCTGACCCCGGACTTTTCCGAGAGCGCCGTCTGGCTCAAGTCGGCGGCATGACGCAGGCGACGAACATTCTGGCTGACGTGCTGCAGGACCGAGGCCCGTTGCGGATTTTCTTTGTGCACTATATTGCTCAATGGGTGGGTGTGCGCAGTATACTGCCCAGCGTGCGACGCATTGTGCGTTCCGCGCCCTTCCCTTGCAAGACTGAGCCGCCATGACCACCCCGAATGCTCCCTCGCGTTTCAACCGCTTCAGCAAAGCCGAATGCATCCTGGTGTTCATCACCATGATCTGGGGCGGCACCTTTTTGCTGGTGCAGCACGCCATGACGGTCAGCGGGCCGATGTTTTTCGTGGGCCTGCGGTTTGCCGCGGCGACGATCGCGGTGGGCTTTTTCTCTTTGCGCACCCTGCGCGACCTGACCCTGTTCGAGTTGAAAGCCGGGGTATTTATCGGCGTTGCGATCATGTTCGGCTACGGGTTGCAGACCATCGGCCTGCAGACGATTCTGAGCAGCCAGTCGGCATTTATTACCGCGCTCTATGTACCTTTCGTGCCGTTGTTGCAATGGCTGGTGCTGGGCCGTCGGCCGGGGTTGATGCCGAGCATTGGCATCATGCTGGCGTTCGCGGGGTTGATGCTGTTGACCGGCCCTGCCGGTGCCTCGCTGAATTTCAGCCCCGGCGAAATCGCCACGCTGATCGGCGCGGTGGCGATTGCCGCCGAGATCATCCTGATCAGCGCGTTTGCCGGGCAAGTGGACGTGCGTCGAGTGACCGTGGTGCAACTGGCCACCGCGTCGTTGTTGTCGTTCCTGATGGTGGTGCCGATGGGCGAGGCGCTGCCGGGGTTCTCCTGGCTGCTGTTGTTCAGTGCGGTGGGCCTGGGCTTGACCAGCGCAGTGATCCAGGTGGCGATGAACTGGGCGCAACAGAGCGTTTCGCCGACGCGAGCCACGTTGATTTATGCCGGCGAGCCGGTGTGGGCCGGCGTGGTTGGGCGGATTGCCGGGGAGCGGTTCCCGCCGATTGCGATGGTCGGGGCGGCGTTGATCGTGGCGGCGGTGGTGGTGAGCGAGCTGAAGACCCGCGGGCAGAAAGCCGTCGAATTGCAAAATGCGAAGGAACAGGAGCAGCAGGGGTAAGGTCCGAGCTGTAGCGGTGGCAGTCAAATCGCCATCGCGGGCAAGCCCGGCTCCCATCTGGGGCGGTGGCGTTTGTGGGAAAGGGGCGTTTGAAACAATGCCAAATGGGCGTTTTCAGCCTACCTTGTAGGATTCAGCCACATGTTGCCGTTTGGTGATCGACAAAGCGGCACGTATGATGCATCCCAAACTCCCGCAGATTAGAGCCCTATGTCCCTGATAGTTCTACTGCTTCTGCCTTTTATCGGCAGCTGTCTGGCGGCCTTGCTGCCGCACAATGCGCGTAACACCGAATCCCTGCTGGCCGGCCTTATCGCCCTGGCCGGTACCGTTCAAGTCGCCCTGCTCTACCCTCAAATCGCCCACGGCGGAGTGATCCGCGAAGAATTCATGTGGTTGCCCAGCCTGGGCGTGAATTTCGTCTTGCGCATGGATGGCTTCGCCTGGTTGTTCTCGATGCTGGTACTCGGCATCGGCACGCTGGTGTCGCTGTATGCGCGTTACTACATGTCACCGGACGATCCGGTGCCACGCTTCTTTGCGTTTTTCCTGGCCTTCATGGGGGCCATGCTCGGCCTGGTGATCTCCGGCAACCTGATCCAGATCGTGTTTTTCTGGGAACTGACCAGCCTGTTCTCGTTCCTGCTGATCGGCTACTGGCACCACCGCGCCGATGCGCGACGCGGCGCCTACATGGCGTTGATGGTCACCGGCGCAGGCGGTTTGTGCCTGCTGGCTGGGGTGATGCTGCTGGGGCATATCGTCGGCAGCTATGACCTGGACCAGGTACTGGCGGCGGGCGATCAGATTCGCGCGCACTCGCTGTACCCGGTCATGCTGGTCCTGGTGCTGGTTGGTGCCTTGAGCAAAAGCGCGCAGTTCCCGTTCCACTTCTGGCTGCCCCACGCCATGGCGGCACCGACGCCGGTATCGGCCTATCTGCATTCGGCGACGATGGTGAAGGCCGGCGTGTTCTTGCTGGCCCGCCTGTGGCCGTCGCTGTCCGGCAGCGACGAATGGTTTTGGATCGTCGGCGGTGCTGGCGCCGTGACCCTCCTGCTCGGCGCTTACTGCGCCATGTTTCAGAACGATCTCAAGGGCCTGCTGGCCTACTCCACCATCAGCCACCTCGGGCTGATCACCCTGCTGCTCGGCCTCAACAGCCCGCTGGCCGCCGTCGCTGCGGTGTTCCATATCCTCAACCATGCCACCTTCAAGGCCTCGCTGTTCATGGCGGCCGGCATCATCGACCACGAAAGCGGCACCCGCGATATCCGCAAGCTCAGCGGCCTGGTGCGCTTGATCCCGTTTACCGCGACCCTGGCGATGGTGGCCAGTGCGTCCATGGCCGGCGTGCCGTTGCTCAATGGTTTCCTGTCCAAAGAGATGTTCTTCGCTGAAACGGTGTTTATCTCAGCGACCGCCTGGGTGGAAATCGCCCTGCCGGTGATCGCGACCATCGCCGGCACGTTCAGCGTGGCCTACGCGCTGCGCTTTACGGTGGATGTGTTCTTCGGCCCGCCCGCAACCGACCTGCCCCACACCCCGCACGAGCCTCCACGCTGGATGCGTGCGCCGGTGGAACTGCTGGTGTTCACCTGCCTGCTGGTGGGGATCTTCCCGGCCCAGGTGGTCGGCTCGATCCTCGCCGCCGCCGCACTGCCGGTAGTCGGCGGGGTGTTGCCAGAATACAGCCTGGCCATCTGGCACGGCTGGAACGCACCGATGATCATGAGCCTGGTGGCGATGTCCGGCGGCGTGGTGCTTTACCTGCTGCTGCGCAAGCAACTCAAGCGCGGGCGCTTCAAGTACCCGCCGATCATCAGCTACTTCAATGGCAAGCGCGCCTTCGAACGCTGCCTGGTGGTGATGATGCGCGGCGTGCGCAGGATCGAGAAACGCATCAGTACCAAGCGCCTGCAGACGCAGTTGTTCCTGCTGGTGCTAGTCGCCGTGATCGGCGGCATGATCCCAATACTCAACAGCGGCCTCAGTTGGGGCGACCGGCCGAAGATCCCGGGGTCCATCGTATTCGTCACCCTGTGGCTGCTGGCGATTGCCTGCGCCCTCGGTGCCGCCTGGCAAGCCAAGTACCACCGGCTGGCGGCCCTGACCATGGTCAGCGTGTGCGGCATGATGACCTGCATCACCTTCGTGTGGTTCTCGGCGCCGGACCTGGCGCTGACGCAGTTGGTCGTGGAAGTGGTGACCACCGTGCTGATCCTGCTGGGCCTGCGCTGGCTGCCACGACGGATCGAAGAAGTCTCGCCACTGCCCAATACGTTGCGCAAGGCACGCATTCGCCGCTTGCGCGACTTCCTGCTGTCCACCGTGGTCGGTGGCGGCATGGCGCTGCTGTCCTATGCCATGCTGACCCGCCAGACGCCCAACGATATTTCCTCGTTCTACCTGAGCCGCGCCCTCCCCGAAGGCGGCGGCAGCAATGTGGTAAACGTGATGCTGGTGGATTTCCGTGGCTTCGACACCCTGGGCGAAATCACCGTACTCGGCGCCGTGGCGCTGACCGTGTACGCCCTGCTGCGGCGCTTCCGCCCCTCCAAGGAAAGCATGCAATTGCCCGCGCAACAGCGCCAACTCGCGCCGGACGTGGCCACCGACCTGATCAACCCACGCCAAGCCAGCGACACCGCCCTGGGCTACATGATGGTGCCGGCGGTGCTGGTGCGCTTGCTGCTGCCGATTGCGCTGGTGGTGTCGTTCTATCTGTTCATGCGTGGCCATAACCAGCCGGGCGGTGGTTTCGTCGCCGGCCTGGTGATGTCGGTGGCGTTTATCCTGCAATACATGGTCGCCGGCACCCAGTGGGTCGAGGCGCAGATGAGTTTGCGACCGATGCGCTGGATGGGCTTCGGCCTGTTCTCGGCGACCCTGACCGGCCTCGGTGCCTTGTTCGCCGGCTACCCGTTCCTCACCACCCATACCTGGCATTTGAGCTTGCCGGTGCTGGGCGACATCCATATCGCCAGCGCGCTGTTCTTCGACGTCGGCGTGTACGCCATGGTCGTCGGCTCGACGCTGCTGATGCTCACCGCTCTCGGTCACCAATCGGTGCGGGCCCATAAACCGAGCAACCAGCCGAAAACCGTTGCTACACCGGAAGGAGCCGCCTGATGGAAGAAGTCATCGCAATTGCCATTGGGGTCCTGGCGGCCTCCGGGGTCTGGTTGATCCTGCGACCACGGACGTTCCAGGTGGTGATGGGCCTGTGCCTGTTGTCATACGGGGTCAACCTGTTCATTTTCAGCATGGGTAGCCTGTTTATCGGCAAGGAGCCGATCATCAAGGACGGCGTGCCGCAAGACCTTTTGCACTACACCGATCCCCTGCCCCAGGCGTTGGTGCTGACGGCGATCGTGATCAGCTTCGCCATGACCGCGCTGTTCCTCGTGGTACTGCTGGCGTCGCGGGGCCTGACCGGCACCGACCATGTGGACGGCCGGGAGCCCAAGGAATGACGTGGGTCAATCAACTGATCGTCGCGCCGATCCTGCTGCCGTTGCTGACCGCTGCCCTGATGCTGATGCTCGGCGAGAAGCACCGCCCGCTCAAGGCGCGTATCAACCTGTTCTCCAGCATGCTCGGCCTCGCTATCGCGATCTTGCTGCTGTACTGGACGCAACAAGGTGGCCCCGGCTCGATTGGCGTGTACCTGCCCGGCAACTGGCAAGTGCCGTTCGGCATCGTGCTGGTGGTGGACCAACTGTCGGCGCTGATGCTGGTACTCACCGGGATCATCGGCGTGAGTGCGCTGCTGTTCGCCATGGCCCGCTGGGACCGCGCGGGCACCAGTTTCCATGCGTTGTTCCAGATCCAGATGATGGGCCTCTACGGCGCCTTTCTCACCGCCGACCTGTTCAACCTGTTCGTGTTCTTCGAGGTGTTGCTGGCGGCCTCCTATGGTTTGATGCTCCACGGTTCCGGCCGTGCGCGGGTGTCGTCGGGGCTGCATTACATCGCGATCAACCTGCTGGCGTCGTCGCTGTTCCTGATCGGCGCAGCGCTGATCTATGGCGTCACCGGCACGCTGAACTTCGCTGACCTGGCGCTGAAAATCCCGCTGGTGCCGGAGGCCGATCGCGGCCTGTTGCACGCGGGGGCGGCGATCCTCGCCACCGCGTTCCTGGCCAAGGCCGGCATGTGGCCGCTGAATTTCTGGCTGGCGCCTG
>NZ_JAKNRV010000195.1:0-9599 GCF_023072625.1 Pseudomonas emilianonis | reverse complement strand
GATCACCCCATCGGCACCCC
This sequence comes from Pseudomonas emilianonis, assembly GCF_023072625.1. Lineage (NCBI taxonomy): Bacteria > Pseudomonadati > Pseudomonadota > Gammaproteobacteria > Pseudomonadales > Pseudomonadaceae > Pseudomonas > Pseudomonas emilianonis. The sequence continues at coordinate 9,579 of NZ_JAKNRV010000195.1, read as the reverse complement.
ACAACACACGGTCACCGCTGCGGTACATGCGCGCACCGGGCGCGCCGAATGGGTCCGGCACAAATCGCTCGGCGCTCATCCCCGGTCGGCCGTGGTATTCGCGGGCCAGGCCCGTGCCGCCCAGGTACAGCTCACCGCTAACCCCGGCCGGCACTTTCCATACCAGTGGCGTGACCACAGTTTCGGTCGGCCCGTAGCCATTAATCAGGGTACGCGGCGCCAAGGTCTGGCGGATGCGCTCGAAGCTGGCCTGAGGCATGGCTTCGCCGCCAAAGGAGTACAGATCCAATGCCGGGGCGCAGCCTTGGGCCTGGGCTTCGGCAGCCATCTGGGCAAGGTAGACCGGAGGGAAGCCGGCGTTGGTGATCTGATGTTCCGCCAATGCCTGCAAGGTGCGCGCCGCAGACCACAGCTCCTCGTCGCGCAGCACCAAGCTGGCGCCGCACGTCAACGCGGTCAGCCAGCGCTCATGGGCGCCATCGAAGGCAAAGGAAATGAAGTGGAACTCACGGGATTGCGCGCTCATGTCATACAACGGCGCGGTGGCGTCGCAATGCATGGCCAGCGGGCCATGGGCCACGGCCACCCCTTTGGGTGTGCCGCTGGAGCCTGAGGTGTAGATCAGGTACGCGAGGTTTTGCGCGTGCACGTCGACGTTGGGGGCCTGGTCGCTGTAACCGTCCAGGTCTAGCGTATCGAGATCGAGCAACGCCAGGCCCGGCGCTGCGGGCAGACGTTCCAGCGCCATCTGCTCGGTGATCAGCAGGCTCATGCCGCTGTCTTCCAGCACATAGCCGAGCCGTTCGCGGGGGTAGTCCAACGCCAACGGTACGAATGCCGCACCGGCCTTGGCCACCGCCAGCAACGCCACCAACAGCCGGTTGGAACGCTGCAAGGCTACACCGACACGCGTTTCGGCGCAGACGCCACGGGCAATCAACGCGTGGGCCAGGCGGTTGGCCTGTTGCTCCAGTTCGCCACGGGTCAGGTTCTGACCCGCACAGATAAGGGCGACGCGCTGCGGATCGGCCGCAGCGTGGGCAGCGATGCGTTGCTGCACGCTGGCGAAAGCCGGCGGCGCGTAGTCCGACGTGCTCCAGGCCATGAGTTGAGCGTGTTCGGTATCGCTTAGCAGGCTGATCGCAGCCAAAGGCCGGTGGGCATCGGCGATCAGGCCAAGCAACAGGCTGTTGAGATGTCCGGCCAGTGCCTCGACCCGTGCGGTGGCGAACGCATCTCGGCGGTAACCGAACGTGATGTCCAGCGTTTCACCGGCAAAAATCGCCAGAGACAACGGATAGTGGGTCGCTTCCAGCGTGCTCGACGCTTCGATATGTACGCCGCTGCGCTGGCGCATGGCGTGATCGACCGGATAGTTCTCGAACACCAGCAGGCTGTCGAACAGGCTTTGTCCGCTCAACCCCGCCCATCGCTGGATGTCCGCCAGCGGCGTGTGTTCGAATTCACCCGCCTCGGCGCTTTGGGTTTGCAGTTCACGCAACCAATCACCCACCCCCTGGCCCGCGTCGCCACCGGCGATCACCGGCACGGTGTTGATGAACAGACCAACCACCGCTTCGGCGTCGTCCAGAGCACTCGGCCGTCCCGCTACGGTCGCGCCAAATGCTACCGGTGATTGCCCGGTATAGGTTTGCAGCAGCAGGGCCCAGGCACCTTGCACCAGGGTGTTGAGCGTCACGCGTTGGCGGCGGGCAAACTGGCGCAGACGCTGGCTGTCCGCGACCGACAGGCCGCTGCGGATCACGCCATGCCCGATCGCATCGCCAAGCCCTTGGGTATCCCGGGCTGGCAGGCTTTCGGCGAGCAGCGTCGGGCCCTCCATAGTCGCCAGGCGCGCTTGCCAGTAGGTTTGGGCCGCCCGTCCATCCTGGGCACCCAGCCAGGCAATGTAGTCGCGATACTGACTGCGCGGCGCCAGTGGGCGTTCACCCGCGTAATGTTGCAGCACCTCGCCGATCAGCCGCGCACTGCTCCAGCCGTCAAGAAGGATGTGGTGGAAGGTCCAGATCATGCGGCAGCGGGTGGCATCCAGGCGTAACAGTTGCACCCGTTGCAGCGGCAAGCGCGTCAGGTCGAAACCTTGAACGCGCTCGGCGTTGGCCCATTCGTCCAGCGCCTGCTGGCTGAGCCCGCGCGCGTCATGCAGTTGCGCCACTGCCGGGCCACGGCGCAGGACCGCTTGCAGCGGCACGCTGAGTTCGCCCTGCCAGAGAAACACGCTACGCAACGTGGCGTGCTGTTGCACGGTCGTGTCCCAGGCTTGAAGGAAGCGTTGCGGGTCGAGACCTTCGAGCACCACGTCGATCTGATTGACGTAGGCCGATTCAGCATCGTCTTGCAGGGTATGGAATAGCAGCCCCTGTTGCAGGGGCGACAGCGGATACAGGTCTTCTACGTCGCGCGCTGCCAGGGGCAAGGCGTCAAGCTGGGCCTGAGTCAGCTCGGCCAGTGGGACGTCGGAAGGCGTCAGGGCGGCATTTCCAGGGGTCAGGCAATGGGCGGCGAGCAGGCTCAGTTCGGCGCGCAGGTCGTCCAGCAGACACTCCAGTTGCGAGGCGCTGTAATGTCCAGTATCGGCGCGGCCCTCGAATTGCAACTGGCCTTCAACCAGCCGCGCATTGACCGTCAGCGCGTGACTGAGGGGCGCGGCATCGTCGCGCTGACGGCCTTGCGGTTCACTGGCAAAGCCAAACAGACGCTGGCCATCGAGGCTGCCGTCGTATTGCCCCAGGTAGTTGAACATCACTTGCGGCGGGGCCTGCTCGGCGAGCAATGCCTGGGCAGACGCCGGGCCGAGGTAGCGCAACACACCGTAGCCAATGCCCTTGTTCGGCACCTGGCGCAGTTGCTCCTTGACCGCCTTGATCGCCGAACCCAGGTCGCCAAGGCCTGGGCTCAGGCGCACTGGGTACAGGCTGGTGAACCAGCCGACGCTGCGCTCGATATTCAGGCCTTCGTGGTAGGGCGCAGGCAACGCATCGCGTCCGTGAGCTTCCAGGGCAACGCTTAGCGACGCATGCCCGCTTTGTCGGCAGAGCACTCGGGCCAAGGCTACAAGCAGCAGTTCATCCAGACGCGTGCGATAGGCGCCTGGCGCCTCCTTGTGCAGGCGCCGGGTCAGTTCGGCCGGCAGGCGCAGTCGGCGTTCCACCGCCTGGCCTTCACACCCCAGCACCCGTGCCGGTTGCCCAAGCGTCTGTGCGCGCCAGTAATCCAGCTCATCAAACAGCGCCGGGCTTTGCGCGAATGCCTGCAAGCGCTCACCCCACTGGGCAAAGCTGGCACCCACCGGCGCCAGCGTCACCGCCTGGCCAGCGGTCTGCTGCCGATAGGCTTGCTGCAAGTCTTCCACCAGCACTCGCCAGGACACGCCATCCACCACCAGGTGATGGACCACGATCAACAGCCGTTGGCTGCCATCGCTCAAGCCCAGCAAGGCGGCGCGCAACAATGGACCGTTGTTCAGATCGAGACTGGTTTGCAGGCGCTCGGCTTCGTGAAGAAAGATCTCGGCGTCCGAGGCATCAATTTCCACCAGCAGGTTGTCGTCAGAAAACCCTGTGTAGCCTTGTTGCCAGGTGCCATGGGCGTCCTGCTGATAGCGCAGACGCAGGCTGGCGTGGTGTTCAGTCAGGGCTGCAAGGCTGGCGCGCAGGGGTTCGGCTTGCAAGGCCTGTAACGGGCGCAGTAAGGCTGACTGGTTCCAGTGCTGGCGCTGTGCGATTTCCTGACTGAAAAAATACTGCTGAATCGGCGTCAGTGGTGCGGGCCCTACGGTCACGCCCGGCTGCTGCTCGGCACACTGGCGGGCACTTCGCGCTGCATGGGCCAAGGCTGCCAGGCTCGGGTGCAGGAACAGATCGCGAGGGCTCAATTGCCAGCCTGCCTGACGCGCCCGGCTGATCACTTGCAACGACAGGATGGAGTCGCCACCCAGCTCGAAGAAATTGTCGGCAATACCGACGCGTTCCAGGCCCAACACCTCCGCCCAGATGGCCGCCAGGGTCTGCTCGACCTCGCTTCGCGGCGCGACATACCCCTCGACAGCGACCTGCCCTTCAGGCTGCGGCAGTTGCTTGCGATCCAGCTTGCCGTTAGCCGAGAGCGGCATCGCCGGCAACTGCATCAATCGCCACGGCACCATATATTCAGGGACGTGCCGGGCCAGATGCGCCTTGAGCGCTTCCTCTTCGGTCGCGTCGCCCACCCAGTAGCCGATCAGCTTGTCGTCGCGGACAATAACCACGCTTTCCTGCACGTGGGCATGGGCGAGCAGCACCGCTTCGATCTCACCCAGCTCGATACGCAAGCCGCGCAGCTTGACCTGGTGATCGAGGCGACCGAGGTAGTCGATCGCGCCATCGGCACGCCAGCGCGCCAGGTCACCGCTGCGGTACATGCGCGCACCTGGCGCACCATACGGATTGGCCACGAAGCGCTCGGCGGTCAGCGATGGACGCGCCTGATAACCGCGCGCCAGGTTCACACCGGCGATGTACAACTCGCCCGCCACACCCACGGGGACAGGGTTGAGGTCGGAGTCGAGAATGTGAATCTGCGTGTTGGCGATGGGCCGGCCAATCGGCACGTTATTACCGTCCTCACGGCATGCCCAGGACGTGACGTCGATGGCCGCTTCGGTCGGGCCGTATAGGTTGTGCAATTCGCTGGCGGTTTGTGCCAGCACTTGGCGCTGCAACTCGGCAGGCAGGGCTTCGCCACTGCAAATGATGCGTTTGAGTGAGGTGCAAGCCGGTAGTTCTCCCGCCGAAACGAACGCCTGAAGCATCGAGGGCACGAAGTGCAGCGTGGTGATGCCATGCTCGACGATCAACTCGCGCAGCCACTGCGGATCACGGTGCGCACCCGGCGGCGCCATGACCAGCGCCGCGCCGCTGAGCAGCGGCCAAAAGAACTCCCACACCGACACGTCGAAGCTGTACGGGGTCTTTTGCAGAACGCGGTCGCTGGCGGTCAGGCCATATTCGGCCTGCATCCATTGCAAGCGATTGAGCAGACCGGCGTGGCGGTTACCGACCGCTTTGGGCTTGCCGGTGGAACCGGAGGTGTACAGGCAATAAACCAGGTTTTCCGGGCCGATATCGACGGTCGGCGCGGTCTGCAACTGCGTCGCTAATGGCAAGTTTTCGAGGACATGCACCGGCACGCCTGCCTCGCCAGCCCACTTGTCCAGCAGGTGCGCTTGAGTCAACAGCAACGGGCTGCCACTGTCGGCGAGCATGCCTTGCAGGCGCTCACGCGGAAGGTCTGGGTCCAGCGGCAGATACGCGCCACCGGCCTTGATCACGCCCAGCAGTGCCACGACCAACTCCACCGAGCGCTCGGCCGAAACGGCAACCGGTACATCCGGCCCCACGCACTGGCCTTGCAGCCAGTGCGCGAGTTGATTGGCGCGTGCGTCCAGCTCGGCGTAGCTCAGGCGTGTGTCGCCGCAGACCAGTGCCAGTGAATCAGGCGTAGCGCGCACTTGCTGGTCGATCAACGCCGGCAGATTCGCGTATGAGGGGTAGTTTTCCTGGGTTGCGTTCCAACCGAACAGTTGCTGTTGCTCGGCGGGGGTCAGTTGCGGCAGTTCGTGCAACGCTCGCTCGGGCTGTTCCAGCAGTTGCTCGAGCAGGAACAGGAAATGCGCGTGCCAGGCTTGTACGGTGGAGGCCTCGAACAGGTCGGTCGCGTAGCTGAAGGTAGCGGTGATCTGGCCCTGGCGGTTTTCCTCGGTGGTCAGGGTCAGGTCCAACTGCGCGGTTTCAGCGGCCTGGTCCAGGCGCTCGAAGACCAGCCCGCCCGCGTCCAGTTGGCTATCGCCGCGCTGCAAGTGGTTGAACATGACCTGAAACAGCGGGTTGCGGCCCATGCTGCGTTGGGGCTGCAGTGCTTCGACCAGTTGTTCGAAGGGCAAATCCTGATGCGCTTGGGCTTGCAATGCCTGCTCACGCACGGCCTTAAGCTGGTCGATGAAGGATTCACGGCGCGAGACGCGTAACGGCCAGACTTGAGTGTTGACAAAGCAACCAATCAAACCCTGGGTCGCGACGGCCTCGCGATTGGCAACCGGGATGCCGACGCGCAATTCTGCCTGGCCGCACAGGCGGCTTAGCCACACACCATAGGCTGCGAGCAAAACCATGAACGGCGTGGTGTGTTGACCACGGGCGAACTGCCGCAAGCGGCTGCTGGTGGCGTAGGACAACGGCTTGCCGACCCGCGCCCCGCGATAGGTGGGCAAGCCGCAACGCAGGTGATCCGCTGGCAACTCCAGCACCGGCTCGTCACTGCCCAGGCGCTCACGCCAATAGGCCAGTTGCTGCTCACTTTCCCCGGATTCCAGCCATAGGCGCTGCCAGCGCGCATAGTCGCTGTATTGCACGTCAAGGCTGGGCAATGGGCTGTCGACGGCCTGCAGGCAACGGGCATAGCCGCTAGCCAGCTCTTGCACGAACAGCTCCACCGAGACGCCGTCGGCGACGATGTGGTGCAGAGTGACCAGCAAGGCATGCCGCTCGGCGTCACAGCGCACCAGGCACAGGCGCAGCAAAGGCCCCTGGGTCAGGTCGAACGGTTGTCGGGCCTGAGCCTGGGCCAGGCGCGTCAAGGCCGCGTCCTGGGCCTGGGTCGACAAATCGCTGAGGTCTTCGCGCCCCAGAATCACGGCACAGGCATCGGCGGCATGTACACGCAGCACCGGCTCACCGTCCTCACTGGGGAAGTCACTGCGCAGTACCGCGTGACGGGCGACGATATTGGCCAGGGCCGCATCCAGCGCCGCCTCGTTCAGTTCACCGGTGAGTTGCAGGCCGCCGGTGATGTGATAAGCGCTGGCGGTCGGTTCCAACTGCCAGAGCAGCCATAGCCGGTGCTGGCTGTAGGACAACGTGCACTTCGCCTCGGCAGGCGCCGGGACGATAGGCAGACGGCGCGCGTCGATGCCTTTTTCACGCAACTGCTGCAGGAATATCCGCTGCTTTTCGGCAGGAAGCGCGTTGAGCCGTTCGGCCAGCGGGCGCAACGGATCGTCACGGTAGCTGGGGCCGTGGGCTTGGCTCAGGTCGTTCATTCAATGCGCTCCAGTTCGTTCAGCAATTGGGTCATGGCGTCCACCTCGTCTTCGGGGGTGTGCGCCGGAATGTGCTCCAGGTGCCGAGCAAGCGCCTCGACCGTCGGTGTGTCGAACACCGCGCCGAGGTGTATCTGTACGCCTAACTGGTGGCGGATCTGCGAGGCCAGGCGGGTCGCGAGCAACGAATGCCCACCCAGCTCGAAAAAGTCATCCGTCACACCAACCCGCTCCACGCCCAGCACCTCGGACCAAATCCTGGCCAGGCAACGCTCGGCGTCATTGCGCGGTTCGACATAGCCAGTAGCGGCGGCCTGCGCCTCGACCTGTGGCAACTGCTTGCGATCCAGCTTGCCGTTGGCCGAGAGCGGCATCGCCGGCAATTGCATCAATCGCCACGGCACCATGTATTCAGGAACGTGCTGGGCGAGGTGAAATTTAAGCGCGGCTTCATCGGCATCGGCGCCGACCCAGTAACCCAGCAGTTGATTGTCCCCGGCAACCACCACGCATTCATGCACCGCATCATGGGTGAGCAACACCGCTTCGATCTCGCCCAACTCGATACGCTGGCCACGCAACTTGACCTGATGGTCGAGGCGACCGAGGTAGTCGATCGCGCCATCGGCACGCCAGCGCGCCAGGTCGCCGCTGCGGTACATGCGCGCGCCTGGCGAGCCGTAGGGGTTGGCGACGAAGCGTTCGGCGGTCAGCGATGGACGCGCCTGATAACCGCGCGCCAGGTTCACACCGGCGATGTACAACTCGCCCGCCACACCCACGGGGACGGGGTTGAGGTCGGCATCGAGAATGTGAATCTGCGTGTTGGCAATCGGCCGGCCAATCGGCACGTTGTTACCGTCCTCACGGCATGCCCAGGACGTGACGTCGATGGCCGCTTCAGTCGGGCCGTACAGGTTGTGCAACTCGCTGGCCGTCTGCGCCAAGACTTGGCGCTGCAACTCCGCCGGCAAGGCTTCGCCGCTGCAAATGATGCGTTTAAGCGAGGTGCAAGCCGGTAGTTCTCCCGCCGAAACGAACGCCTGGAGCATCGAGGGCACGAAGTGCAGCGTGGTGATGCCATGCTCGACGATCAACTCGCGCAGCCACTGCGGATCACGGTGCGCACCCGGCGGCGCCATGACCAGCGCCGCGCCGCTGAGCAGCGGCCAAAAGAACTCCCACACCGACACGTCGAAGCTGTACGGGGTCTTTTGCAGAACGCGGTCGCTGGCGGTCAGGCCATATTCGGCCTGCATCCATTGCAAGCGATTGAGCAGACCGGCGTGGCGGTTACCGACCGCTTTGGGCTTGCCGGTGGAACCGGAGGTGTACAGGCAATAAACCAGGTTTTCCGGGCCGATATCGACGGTCGGCGCGGTCTGCAACTGCGTCGCTAATGGCAAGTTTTCGAGGACATGCACCGCCACGCCTGCCTCGCCTGCCCACTTGTCCATCAGGTGGGCTTGAGTCAACAGCAACGGGCTGCCACTGTCGGCGAGCATGCCTTGCAGGCGCTCCTGCGGAAGGTCCGGGTCCAGCGGCAAATACGCACCACCGGCCTTGATCACGCCCAGCAGCGCTACCACCAATTCCACCGAACGCTCGGCCGAAACGGCAACCGGTACATCCGGCCCCACGCCCTGGTTTTGCAGCCAATGGGCGAGTTGATTGGCGCGGGCCTCCAGCTCGGCGTAGCTCAGGCGTGTGTCGCCATACACCAGCGCCAAGGCGTCAGGCGTGGCACGAACCTGTTCGGCGATCAGCGCAGGCACGCTTGGAGACTGCGGGTAGCGGATATCAGTGGCGTTCCAAACGCTCAATTGCTCCAGCTCGGCAACGCCCAGCAGCGGCAGGCTGAACACCGAACGGTCGGGCGCGGCGACCATGCCCTGCAACAACTGGCACAGGTGCTGGCCAAGTTGGTCGATCGTCGCGGCGTCATACAGCGCGGTGACGTACTCCAGCCGGCAATCAATGCCGTCGGGGCCGGCGATGACGTCCAGGGTCAGGTCGAAGCGCGCGCTTTCCAGCTCGATGTCCAGCACCTCCACGTTCAACCCCGGCAGGTGCAAGACCTGGGCGTCGCGGGCATGGCGGAAGTTGAACAGCACCTGGAACAGCGCCGTGTGATGCAGGTCGCGGGTCAGGTTCAAACCGTCCAGCACACACTCGAACGGGAATTCCGCCTGTTCGAGTGCGATGCGGCTTTCAGCGCGCAGGCGGCCGCACAGGTGTCGGGTGGTCAGCTGTCGCTCAAGTCGGGCGCGGTAGACTTGGGTGTTGACGAAGAAGCCGACGATGTCTTGCACTTGGGCATGACTGCGTGCGGCGTTGGGCACGCCGACGGCGAAGTCGAGTTGACCGCTGTAGCGCGCCAGCAATACTTGCCAGGCGCCAAGCAACAACACGAATGGCGAGCAATGCTGCTGGCGGCAGAATTCACGCACGGCCTGGGCGGTGGCGGCCGGCACGCGAACATC